>DATFCF010000755.1:0-4972 GCA_035253445.1 Mycobacterium sp. | reverse complement strand
GTCGGCTGCGTAGTCGCGTATGCTTAATCCCGCAACCAGGGCGCCTTGGTCAGATGCAGCTCGATCGTGGTGACGCAGAGTCGGTGTGTGCACGGTCCAACCGACACGGTTGAAGTAGGCGCGGATCGGCGCCCATGACTCCGCTGTCGACGAGCTGCCGTGAATCAGAACCACATCAGGGCTCATTTCGCTTCTCTCACAATGGTGTTGGTAGGTCCAGCTAGGCTGTCCATGCACCTCGGTTCGGTGGATGGGCTGCCTTGTCGATGTTTCGCGCGGACGCTTGCGGCCGTACTGCGCGGCGTAACCGCGATCGGTTCGTCGCTGTTAGCGCGACGGTCGACGCGGTCAAGAACCCATCTCGCCCAGTCTGATTCGACCACCGCTAGGCGCGCCAGGTAGTCGCGGACGGCGTGCGCGAAATGGTCTGGCTCTACTCCCCCGCAGCTGGATCGGGAGAGGCTGGCTCGATCGGTTTCGGTGGCTCGCGCCCATGAGACCAGCGACCTCCGTGCCTCAGGTGGTGTCACTTGATCGAGTAGAAGCAGGCGCAGCAGCAGCGGGCTGCGGCGCATCGTGGCGATGGTTGTGCTGGTGAGCCAGCGGTGTAGCTCGGCGGTTCCGCCCGCTGTGATGCAGTATCGCTGGCGACGGCGCGGCCCGACGTCGGCAACTGTGATCAGGTTGCCGGCGGCCAGCTGAGCGAGCACGGCGTAGATCTGACTCTGGGTGGCCGGCCAGACCGACGCCAGGTCGGACTGCATGATCTTGTGCAGCTCGTACCCGCTCAGCGCAGTTGGGTGTAGCAACCCCAAGACCGCATGGCGCAGACTCAATGCGATGTTCCTTCCCAAGGGTTGTGGCGCAGGGCCAATGTCGACGCATAATGTGTTGCTCTACAACGATTGCGACGGCGAAGTCACGGGTTGATGGTGTTCTCTCCGATCTGTCGGCCCCAGATGTAGTCGATGGCGCTGGGCTGCCCCAGCCCGAGGTGGTTGTAGGGCGCGATCGACGCCCCGGTATCCATGACCAGGTAGGGCGCTGGCCACAAGTCGCGGGTGATCGGTGCCCAGCAGCCGGGCTTGCCTTCCGGGCCGCCGTGGGCGTTCACACGTGGCAGGTTGTCCGGATACACATAGGGATTGCCGGCTCCGATCAATTCGGATCGGACGTTGAGTGAGTAGCCGTTGCTGCCTATCGCCGCGACTTTCGGAGCTACGGTAGCGGTGTTGCGGATCGCGCAGAACAACTCGGGGCTGTACTCGTCGAACAGCTCAGAGGTGGGCAGCAGATCGGCGACCGCTCGGTTGAGGAAGGGAGCGGCCCGCTCGACCGAGTCGGCACCCTCTGCGCCCAGGCCGACCGCGGCCAGCAGTGCCGAGTCCAGGGAACTGCGCTGATCGTTGAGGGTACGTGCGGTCGTCGCTGCGTGGTCGAGGAAGTCGAACAGATCGGGGGCTGATCCGGCGAAGGTGTCCGCGGCCTCGGCCAGCAGCTGCAGGTCTAGGCGCAGCTGGGGCAGGCGCGGATTCAGCTCTGCCAGAATGGTGTTCGCGTCAAGGATCGACTGCCCAACGCGCGCGCCCTGTCCGTCGAGCGCCTGGGCTGCAGCGCTTAACGTCTGGTTGAGGCGAATCGGATCGACCCGTTCGGCAACGGAGACGGCCGTGTCGAAGACGGTGTTCAGTTCAGTGGTGACCGAACTGATGTCGATGACATCGCCGGGGGTGAGGCGCCGCTCCGACGGCTGAGGCGGCGAGGTCAGTGCGATGATCTTCTGACCGAATAGGCTCGGCGCCTTGATCGCGGCGATGACGTTTGCCGGTATCAGGTCTGCGTAGCGGGTATCGACGTTGAGCGTGAGCTTGGCCTTCGGGGTGCCGTCGTTGTCGATCTCGACTACGCGCGCGACCCAGCCGATCTCGACTTCGTTGAGCATCACCCGTGATCCACGATCGATGGTCAAACCGGCTCGATCCGAAATTAGCGTGAGCGCCTCGGTGGAGCGGAAGCCGCCACGGAACTGGACATATACCGCGAAAACGGCGACAACCGTAGCCAACACCATGACTGCTCCGAGAACTCTGATCTTCACTGTCGGAACAGCTTCCAGGGACTCGGTCATCGGGGCGTCCCGTGGATGGATGTGCGCGACGATGATGCTGCCGTGGGCGTTCCAACCTCGGCATGTTCGCGCCGTGGTGCGGGCCGCGTCGGGTGGGTCATCAGAGTGTGCAAGCCATCACCGGTACGACCAGGACTCCGCGGTGATGGGTGCAGCCCCAGCCTGCTCAACACCTTGATCCCGCAACACATCGAGCAGAACAGTCACAACGGATGTGTCACAGTGGATTTCGAGACTGCTGATCTTCCCCCAGCGCAGCCCGATGACATGGACACCCTGGTTCGAGTGCTGAACACCCTTGCGGTCGTGCACTTTATCGGTCCACAACACGACCGCGGTGGTGTTCCACGGCCAGCCTCGCACGACCACGTCGGTCAGAGCGAATGTGAGATCAGGTAACAGCAGTGCCAAGCGTTCGTACCACGCCCGGATCAACTCGCGACCCCGGCGCCGCCCACTCAGTGCGTGGTCCCCAGCGAACCAATGTTGGGCATCCGGGGTGAACTGGTCAACGATGGCGGTGTGGTTGCCACTGTTGATGTCGGCAAATGCTGTCTGCAACTTGCGTTTGACGATCGTGTGATACATCGGAGCCTGGCCCTTCTGTTGATAGGTCGATGACGAGAACGTCGCCGAGCAGACGCCCGGCGCGGCGTCGGAGGTGATCTCAGATATCGATCTCGACATCTGAGATTGGGTAGGCGACGCAGGAATGCACGTAGCCCCACTTGCTGTCGGTGACGCGCGGCATCGCTTCCTCCGCGCTATGCACTTCGCCGGTTACGATGCGGACACGGCATAGGCTGCATTCGCCTGAGCGGCAAGCAGACTCGGGACGAACTCCGTTGTCTTCCAGAGCATCAAGCAGGGGTCGGTTTCGCGCCGTGGTGAAGCTGCCTTGGGCGGTGGTGACGGTGACGTGTGCCGCCGGATCGACGTCCGATGGCCAGTGGGGTTGGCTGGCGGGATCGCTGGGCGCGCCGTTGGCTTCGAACCGGATCCGTCGCCGAGGGTGACCCAGCTTGGACAACTGCTGCAGCGCGTACGGGTAGAGGGCTTGGGGCCCGCAGACGTACACCATGCGGTTGTTCAGCGGACCGGCCAGTGCGTTGATCACGTCAGAGCTGAGCAGCCCTGATGGACCGGTCCAGTCGTCGTCGGGGTTGAGGATGACGTGATCGACGCGGATATTGGGGTGCTCGGCGACCAAGCTGTTGAGTTCGGCCTCGAAGATGATGTCGCGCGCGTCGCGCGAGCCGTAGATGAGGTGGAACCGGCGTGTGAGGCCGTGGTCGACGATGTCGCGGATCATGCTCATCGCGGGCGCCACTCCAGAGCCGCCGGCCAGAAAGACGACGTCGTCTCCGTGGAACAGCGGATTGTGGTGAAACGTGCCCATTGGGCCGGTGGTGACGACGGTGTCACCCACTGCCAACGTGTCGACGAGATGGTTACTGACGCGCCCGCCAGCGACACGACGCACAGTCAAGTCGTATCGGTCCGGCCTCGCCGGGCTCGACGAAATCGCCAGCGCTCGAGTGGTGTTGGCGGCGAACACCGCGACGTATTGTCCCGCCAAAAACGGCGGCAACGGCTCACCGCGACCTCGCCGCAGCCGGAAGGTTTTGGTGGTCGCGGTCTCGACGACTACATCATCGACTCTCAGTGTGAGGCGCTTGGGATGATAGGTGTCGACGACAGTCCGGACGCACGCACGGTGATCGCTGGTGTCGGGCACTCGTCCCGCGATTTCAGTCTGCACCGCCTCATGGCCGGCGAAGAACTCGGTCAATGGGTGATTCACGTTGTCCTCCAATAGCTTTCAGGCTGCCTTGGTGCTCTTGCCGCGCATGAGTCGGCGCGCGACACGGACGCCGGCCTCGAGCGTGGGCTGGAACCCGCCCATACCCGGCCAGGAGCCCGCGAGGTGCAGGCCCGGAATGTGTGTTTGCCGTTCGCTGTTGCGGAACGGCCAGTTTTCGGTGGCGTCTTGGTCGTAGCCGTAGATGGCCCCGCCGGGGTGGCCGAGGTAGCGCGTCATTGTCAGTGGCGTCGCGACGTCGATCTCTTCGATCGCATCGCGGATGTTGGGGGCGATGTGCTCGACGTGATCAAGCAGGGTCTGGGCGTAACCGAACTTGGTGCGGGCGTAGTCGGCGGCGCGCATCTTTTCCCACAGTGAGCCGTACTGCAGTGTCATCAGGGTCGCGTGGGTGCCCCCTGCTGGTGAGAATCCGATCGAGGGGTTCTCGTAGCAGGTGATGATGGTTCCGCGGGCCGGCGCCAACGTGCTCATCGCCGCGTAGGTGTGGTCGTCGTCGAGGTCGGTGTTGATGAATGTGCTTGCGGTGGTCAGTCCTAGGTCGGCGGCACTGGCGTCCAGGCCCATGTAGAGGACGAATCCCGATACCCCGATCCGGCGGCTTTGCAGATCGGCCGACACGGCTGTGGGCACCGCCGCTGAATCGAGCATCCCGTACGTCACGGGCAACGAGATGTTGGACACCACGTCGGAGGCGGTGACTTCCTGCCCTGAATCGAGCTGTACCCCGGCCACGGCGCCGTGTGCGGTGAGGATCTTGTCCACGGCGGTGTTGAACATGACGGTTCCGCCCGCCCGCTTGAAAGCGCCCAGGATGGCGGCCGACATCGCCTGGGAACCACCGACGACATGCCACGGCTTGGCCTCGAGGTAACCGAACAGCAGCAACGCCATGTCATCGAAGCGCAGCTTTGATGGTGGTTGGCCCAGGTATGTCCAGTAGACGCCGAGTGCGGACTTGACGCGCTGATCATCGAAGTGCTCGTCGAGCACCTCTTTTGTCGACCGCAGCCCGTATTGAA
>DATFCF010000754.1:0-5993 GCA_035253445.1 Mycobacterium sp. | reverse complement strand
CTCGGCGGCGGGGGCACCATCCGATTCGGCGGCCGGCGCCTCGTCCACGATGTCCTCGGGCTCGGGGTCGGTGTCGGTGGCGAACAGCACCGCGGCGTCGCGTTCCGAGTTGAGCACTTCGGTTGTGTTGTGCGAATACTCGGGCAGCTTGAGCGTGTTGGTGGCCAGGCCTGCGACCGTCGGCGCGGACTTGACGCCGATCTCGACGAACCGCTCGATACCGAGACCACCTGCGGCCTCCTCGATGAAGAGCAGATCCTGCGTTTCGATCCACCGCACCGGGCTGGCGAACTGCCATGCCAACAGCTCGATGACGACCTTGCGGCACAACTCACGCGGCTTCTCGTTCCGCCACGTGTCGTAGTCGGCGAGGATCTCGTCGAGCGGCTCGGCCGGCACCAGATCGCGGATCTCCTGGATGAAGTCGCGGTCCAAGGTGAACGGCCGCGGCACCAGGTTCGGGATGTACTTGCCGATGAGCAGGTCGGGATCCTTGTCGCGCGGCATGACCCGCTCCAGCGAGCGCCGGAAGTCGGCAACGCCGACCCGCAGCACCGAGGAGTGGAACGGCACGTCGATACCCGGCACCAGGATGAAAGACCGCTTGCCGCCGGTGATCTCGCGGCGTTTTTCGACCTCCTCCTCCAGCACTTCAAGGCCGCGGACGGTACCGGCGATGGCGTACTGCGAGCCGCGCAGGTTGAAGTTCACGATCTGCAGAAACTCACCCGTGCGCTCGGAGATGCCGTCGATGAAGCCGGGCATATCGTCGTCGTCGAGATCGATCTGCGACGGCCGGATCGCGGCCAGCCGGTAATTGGACCGGCCCATGTGATCGCGGGGAACGATGTCGTGCATGTTGGAGCCGCGGCTGAACACCACCTCCAGCAGGGCCTCCACATCGTAAACGCCACTGACGCACGCCAGCGCGGTGTACTCACCGACGGAGTGCCCGCAGGCGATCGCGCCCTCGACGAACGCACCCTGCTCGCGCATCTCGGCCACCTGCGCGGCGGCCACCGTCGCCATCGCGACCTGTGTGAACTGCGTCAGGTACAGCACGCCCTCGGGGTGCTGGTAGTGCACACCGCCCGCGATCAGGCTTGTCGGATTGTCACGGACCACGTGCAGTACCGAGAAGCCCAGCTTGTCGCGGGTGAACTTGTCAGCCGAATCCCACACCTTGCGGGCGGCCTTGGACCGGGCACGCACTTCCATGCCCATGCCCTTGTGCTGAATGCCCTGGCCGGGGAATGCATAGACGGTCTTCGGCGCAGCCAGCTGTGCGGTCGCCGACATCACCAGATCGGACCCGACCCGCGCGGCGACTTCGACAATCTCTGCGCCACGGTCGATTCCGACTCGCTCGACCCGGAAGTCGATCTCGTCGCCGGGCAGCACCATGCCGAGGAAGCGTGACGTCCAACCGACCACTCGCGCCGGGGGCGCAGGCTTGCCATCGGTCGCGGCGACCACATGCTGGGCGGCCGCGGACAGCCACATGCCGTGCACAATGGGCGATTTCAGACCGGCCAGCAACGCGGCTGCGCGATCGGTGTGGATCGGGTTGTGATCGCCGGAGACCACCGCGAACGCGCTCATATCGGTCGGTGCGGTGACGGTGACATCGCGACGACGGCGACGCGGCGTATCGGTCGCGTTATCGGTGATCGCCCCGCCGGCGCGCGGCGGATCGGAGAGCTCGGCAGCGCCGGTGCGGCCGCGGATCGCGAACCGTTCCTCCAGGGTGGCCAGCGCGTTGCCGTCGATGTCGCTGATCGTCACCTTGACCGGGATGACCCGTCCGTACTCGGTGTCGGTGGCCGCCGAAGCCGTTGCGGTGACGGTCAATTCGGCCGGGGTCTTGGGCATCGGCGCCAGCAGGTGGGCGGCGTGATCCAGGTGCACCAGGCTCAGCAGACCCTCGACGACGGGGAAGCCGTCATCGGTGATCGCCGAGCCAATGGTTGAGAACACCGCAGGCCAGCAGTGGCCGACGAGCGCATCGGGCACCAGGGTCAGTCCCGGAGCCAGCGGAGCGCCGAACGTGGCGGTCACGCCGGTGTGGTCGGCGACCTGTTCGGGATCCCAGGCGACGGTGACCTTGGCGGTGTTCTCGTGCACCGCGGGCAGCGAGTCCGGCCCGTCCACCCCAGCGGCGATGGCCAGCACCGAACGCATCGCGGTCGACGCGTCCTCGACGGTCACGACCGGCATACCGCCGTCGACCGTGCACGAGGGCAGCGTGAAGCGGATGTCGATCCAGATGTCGGACAGCGGGACAGCGAGCGTCACCACACCGTCGGCGCCCAGCTCGAGCCGGGCACCGGTGGACGGGTGTGTGGCACTACGGTTTTCGTTGGCCTGCCACTCGTCCGGCGCGCCGATCCGGTGCACCGGGTTGATCGCGGTGCGCCCCGCCCACAGCACGTCCGGCGAATCGAGGACGACAGCGAGTGAACCGGTGACATCGGCGCGGGCCTGACGGCGAGAAACGACAGGCGTCGGCGCTTCACCTCTTTCACGCAGTGCCGCGACCAACTCGTCGATGGAGGCCTGCTCGAACCGGTCCAGCAATTCGCCGACCGGCTCGTCGACGCGGGTGATGCCGGCGACCGCCTGGGTGCCGGGAATGATGCACACCTGGTCGGCGCTGTAGCGCGCGTCGTGCGCCTGCCACAGCGAGTCGCTGCGCCACCAGCGCCGCACGTCCTTGTCGATCACGGGCACGAAGTTGACCGGCTTACCGGGCTTCTTGCACAGCGTGACGAAGAACGGCACATCGGCCGGGTGCAGCTTGACGGTCTCTGCATCGGGATGGCGGTCGAGCAGCTTCGCGATCGCCTGGTCCGGATTCTCCAGCAGCGCTTGGCCTTCGGGGCTGTCGTCGAATGCCGTCAGGATCGGGCCGGAGTCGAGCGGGTGCAGCCGCGCCTCAGCCCGCTGCAACATCTCCGCGAAGCGCTCACGCCACGTGTCGGCCAGCCACGGGCTGCCAGGCGAGGCGGTGTCGGCGGTGCTGTCGCCGTCGCCGATCGCAAGCTCGACGTAGCGCTGTAGCCACTGCAGGTAAGTCATGTCACCGATGTCGCCGAAATACGGCTTCGCGGTGTTGGCCATCGCGGCGATCAGCTCGTCGCGGCGTGCCTCCACTGCCTCGGCGTCACCGGCGACCTCGTCGAGCAGCCGGCCGCAGCGCGACGCGGTGTTGTCGATCTCGTGGATGTCGGCGCCGAGCTGGCTGCGGCTGGAAGCCATGCCGCCCTGGGCTTTTCCGGCGCTGATCCACTGGTCGGTGCCGTTGATGTCGACCAGCATCTGCTTGACCGCGGGCGAGGTGGTCGCCTCCTTGGTCGCCATCGCGGCGGTGCCGACAAGGATGCCGTCGACGGGCATCGCCGGGAAACCGTACTCCTCGGCCCACTGCCCGGACAGATACTGCGCAGCGCGCTCGGGGGTGCCGATGCCGCCACCCACGCAGACCGTGATGTTGGACAGCTTGCGCAGCTCGGCGTAGGTGCCCAGCAGAAGGTCGTCGAGGTCCTCCCACGAGTGGTGACCGCCTGCGCGGCCGCCCTCGATGTGCACGATGACGTCCTTGCCCGGCACCTCGGCGGCGATCTTGATGACCGTCTTGATCTGCTCGATGGTCCCCGGCTTGAACACCACATGGCTGATCCCGACGCTGTTGAGCTCGTCGATCAGCTCGACGGCTTCGTCCAGTTCGGGAATGCCTGCGGACACGACGACGCCGTCGATCGGTGCGCCGGACTGACGGGCCCTCTGCACCAACCGCTTTCCGCCCACCTGCAGCTTCCACAGGTACGGGTCGAGGAACAGCGAGTTGAACTGGACCGCGCGGCCGGGCTCAAGCAAGCCGGTGAGTTCGGCGATGCGGCCCTCGAAGATCTCCTCGGTCACCTGACCGCCACCGGCCAGCTCGGCCCAATGGCCGGCGTTGGCGGCTGCGGCGACGATCTTGGCGTCGACGGTGGTCGGGGTCATGCCGGCCAGCAGGATCGGCGAACGTCCGGTCAGCCGGGTGAACTTGGTCGAGAGCTTGACCGAGCCGTCGGGCAGCTTCACCGCCGACGGCGCGTAGCTCGACCACGCCGGTGCGACGTCGGGCTCAGCCCCGACCGTGAACAGGTTGCGCTGCCCGGCACGAGTGGCCGCGGGGACGATGCCGATACCAAGGCCCCGGATCACCGGTGCGGTCAGGCGCGTCACGGTGTCGCTGGGCCCGAGGTCGATGATCCATTTCGCGCCGGAGTCGTGCAGCCGCTCGATCTCGGCCACCCAGTCAATCGGGCGCACGAAGATCGACTCGGTCATCTCGTGTGCCATGGCGGCATCGATGCCGCACTTTTCGGCCCAGCGGTCGACGACCTCTACGCCGTCGGCCAGCCGCGGGGTGTGGAAACCGACCTCGACCTGCACGCCGTGGAACACCGGGGAGAACACCGCACCGCCGCGCAGCTTGTTCTTGCGCTCGGCCTCTTCCTTCTCGGTGATCTTCGTGCAGTACAGCTCGAAGCGACCCAGCTGCTCAGGCGTGCCGGTGATGACGACCGAGCGCCGGCCGTTGCGGATCGACAGCACGGGCGGCAGCACGGTGCGGACGTCGGTGGAGAAATCCTCGAGGAGCTCGGCGATCCGGTCGGGGTCGACGTTGGTGACCGACACCATGGGCGACTTGTCGCCCCGGCCCACCATGCCGCGGCGGCGCGAGACCAACGAGCCGGCCGCGCCGATCAGCTGCAGAAGCGCCAGGAGCTCCGCGTCCTTGGCGCCCTTGGCCCGCAGCGATTCGCACGCCATGATGCCCTGTGAGTGCCCAGCCATGGCGACCGGCGGGGTGTTGTACAGATCCAGGCCCTGTCGCGTCAGCGCACGGATGGCGGCCATCTGGGCGAGCAGGATGCCCGGGCCCGAGATCGCCGCGGTGATCAGTTGCTTGGTGGCTGGCAGCGGCTCCTCAGCGGCCAGCGCGCGAACCCACTGCAGCGGCTCGAATCCGATAGGTCGCACGACGACCAGCTCACGGGCCACGGGCTCGAGCAGCAGCTCGGCTTCGCCGACCACCCCACTGAGCTCGGACTCGATGCCGGCCGAGCTGACCAGTTCTTCCAGGTTCTCCAGCCACGCACCGCCCTGACCGCCGAACGCGACGGCATACGGTTCACCGGCATTCAAACGATCTACGAGGGCGTGTGTACCCGCCAGGGCCTCGCTCTTGCGGTCTGCGGTAACCCTGTGTTGCTCGTTGATCGTCACGTCTTGGTATCTCCCTCGGTATGCGTTTCGCGCGTATCGCTGGTCGTCTGTTGGCTGTCGTATTTAGCGCTTGGGTGGCCTGTGCTTCTCTGCTCCAGGCCATACGATTCGGCGTCGAATCCCGACTGGTTCAGTCGCGCTCTTGGTCGCGGGCGATCTCACGGTCCTTGCCGACCGCCCAGCGGACACTCCAGCCCTACTAAGAGTGTCATAAGAGCAGGCTCCATTTTCGCCCCTCAAATGGTTACTGGCGAGTTCTACGCGTGGGTAACAGCGGATTGGGTAACACCGGGTTCCACGCGCGCAGAACGCATCCGGGACAAACGTCCTGCATGCAGGTGGTTACGGTCGAGTAGCTATAACGGCCCTGATCACGGCAGTACTGTTATCAAATCGTTACCTAGTGTTTTTCGTCTCTCTTCACCGCGCGTTCGATGCGGACGGTTCCGACGAAGTGACAGCCGTCAACGAAAATCACCTTCGCTATCCGCAGAATAGTTTGCTGCAGATGGAGGCTGGCGAACTACCCGTAGAACGCGCTCAGTCCCACTGCCCGAAGCTGGGCTTGAGGATGTGGTTGATGTCCACACCCACCCCGGCGACCTTGCGCGCGTCGATCTCGACCTGATGCAGGTGCGCGGCGGGATGCGCGACCCGACCCGGCGATCCCCAGTTGTGCTGCCAGAACCATGAGCCCAGTCCGTCCTGCAAGGCCC
>DATFCF010000753.1:0-2047 GCA_035253445.1 Mycobacterium sp. | reverse complement strand
AACATTCAACTACATGGCGGTATCGGCTTCACCTGGGAACATGACGCCCACCTCTACCTGCGCCGGGCCCGCACTCTGGCCGCACTCATGGAAGACGGCGCCGACCCGCTGTTGGACGTCGTCGAAGCGCAGCGCAGCGGCCAAGCCCACGGTGCGTCGTTCACGCTGCCGCCAGAGGCCGAGGAGTACCGCAGCCAGGCCCGCGAGGCCGTCGCCACGATTCGGTCCCTTCCCGACGACAAGCAGCGCGACTTCCTGGTCGACTCCGGGTATCTGGTGCCGCACTGGCCCAAACCGTGGGGCCGCGCCGCCGATGTGCTCGAACAGCTCGTCATCGAGGAGGAATTCGGTCCGGCGGGCAGGAGCGAAGCGACCGGGGAATCATTCGGGATCGAGCGGCCGGACATGGGCATCACCGGGTGGGTGGCGCTGACCATCGCCCAGGCCGGGACCGACGACCAACGCGAGCGCTGGGTGGAACCGGTGCTGCGGGGCGAGGTGATGTGGTGTCAGCTGTTCTCCGAGCCCGGCGCGGGCTCCGATGCCGCCGCTGTGCGGACCGCGGCCAAGAAGGTCGACGGCGGATGGCGGGTTACCGGCCAGAAAGTATGGACGAGCCTGGCGCAGTTGTGCCAGTGGGGCTTGGCCACCGTGCGCACCGACCCCGACGCCGCCAAGCATGCGGGCGTGACGATGATGGCGATCGACATGAAAGCCCCTGGCGTGACGGTGAATCCGCTGAAGGGCATCACCGGGGACGCTCATTTCAACGAGGTCTTCTTCGACGATGTCTTCGTGCCGGACGACGACGTGGTCGGCGATGTGAACAAGGGCTGGCTGGTGGCCCGCGCGACGCTGGGCAACGAGCGGGTATCCATCGGCGGCGGTTCCGGCGGTGCGGTCGGCTTCAGCCCGGATCACCTCGTCAAGCTGCTCGACGCCTCGCCGTCGGCGGCGAACTACGTGCGACGGGCCGGCGAGTGCATTTCCGAAACACACACGTTGCGGCTGCTCAACCTGCGCCGGGCAAGCCGGGCCATTGCCGGGGCCGAGCCGGGTCCGGAAGGCAACGTGACCAAGCTGCTGGTGGCCGAGGCGGGCCAGCGGATCACGGAGTTGGGCATGGAGTTGGCGGGGTCGGCGGCCGTCGTGGGACAAGCTCCGAAGCTGACGCGCAGCTATCTCGGAAACCGAGCCATGACCATAGCGGGCGGCACGTCGGAGATCACCCGAAACACGATCGCGGAACGGATTCTCGGGCTGCCGCGCGACCCATTGCTCAAGTAGTAGGGAAACCCCGTCGTCTCACCGCTCACCGGAGTTCCGGTGTAACGACATTGGTTCGGGAAAGGCCCGACGCCCCGGAGTTCAGGAATTGCGCCTGGATCCGTGGCGCGTACAAGTGCTGCCCTCGCGTGATCTGGGTGGCCGGTAAGCCGTCCCCGATCTGGCGCGGGTGATACTGGCTGTGTGGCATCCACCAAGGCGTCCCGCCGTTCCACCGATTTCCATCCTGACCTGCGCCGCATCGCCCGCTTCATCCCCAAGCAAGTGGTGACACCGGTGACGCTGCCGATCATGCGGATGGGCACCCGGCTGATGGGCCGTCACATTCCCGACGACGTCGAGGTGTTGACCCTGACCTCCGGGGTCGGTGTGCGGCTATACCGGCCCATGCACGCGACGGGCGCGGGCCCGGCGCTGCTCTGGATCCACGGTGGCGGCTACGTCATCGGCAGCGCGGCGCAGGACGACGAGTTGTGTCGCCGGTTCGCCCGCGAAGTCGGCGCCACAGTCGCTTCCGTCGACTACCGGCTGGCCCCCGAAAACCCCTATCCCATACCGCTGGAGGACTGCTACTCGGCGTTGGCCTGGCTCGCCAGGCTGCCAGCGGTCGACCCGGAGCGGGTGGCGGTCGGCGGCGCCAGCGCCGGCGGTGGATTGGCCGCGGCCCTGGCCCTGCTCGCCCGCGACCGGGGCGAGTACCGGCTTGCCTTCCAGCATCTCATCTACCCGATGCTCGACGACCGCACCTGCACGAAGGACC
>DATFCF010000752.1:0-5207 GCA_035253445.1 Mycobacterium sp. | reverse complement strand
TGCGCCACCTTGGCGAACTCGGCTTTGTGGCGGTACTTCAGCACGGCTGCATGAATAGGGGGGCACTGAAAGCATTCGCCAGACGCGTACGTGCGCCCGTCGTGCTCGAAGTCTTGCCGCGCGACCATGTCGATGAGGACTGACGCCAATGCCACCCCAAAGAGAAACGGGCGCGGGACTCGCACCCAAGATGGAGTCCCGCGCCGTGCCGTGCTACGCCGGGCTGCCGATCGAGCCCCAGTTCACGTCGTCCATGTACTTGACGGCGGTGCTCCGGGCCTTCGACCAGGTGATGAACCGCTCCGCACGCAGCGCGATGCTGTTGGTCTGCCACATCGAGACCATCGTGGTCGCGGTGGCCGTCGCCGAGCTGTTGGTCGGGTTGTCGAGCATCTGGATCGACGCCTCACGGCTGGCGTCCACCGTCACCTGACCGTCATCCGACAGCAGGATGTCGCTGGCGTTGATCGCCACCACGAGGTTTCCCGCACCAGACTGGTTGGCCACGTACTGCGACGTGATGACGGGGATCCCCATCAGCGTGCCGCCGTCCATCGTCAGGCCGGGGAACTCCGGCTGACCCAAGGAGTTGACCTGCACCGACAGCGACAGCGCGAGCGCCGCCGGCATCACCAGCACGAGGTTGCTGACGTTGTTGTTGTCGTCGAGGTACCGCTTGATCAAGCCGGCGATGTCCGCGCGAGCCGCATCCGCGGTGGTGCCGGACGGCGACAGGGGCGTGAGCCCATTGGTGAGCGACGCTGGATTCACGCCGGAAACCGCCGACGTCGTCGGATCCAGCAGGTCCATGTCCACGCGCGCCGTCTGCGCCTGCGCCAGCGAATCGCGCACGATGCGCTCCGCTGCCGGGTTGGAGAACCGCGCCAGCTCCTCGGTGATGACCGTGATCGACGCGACCTTGTGATAGGTGTGCGTGATGGCCGCGAAGTCGACCTTGGTCACCGGCTTGGGCGCGCCCTCGCCGACCCAGTAGGAATCGCCGCCGCTCGTCTGGCTCAGAATACGCACGTTGAACGGCACCTGCCTGAGCCGCGGTCCGAGCTTGCCGATGATGGTCATCGGACGCAGGAACTCGATGAACTCGCTCGACAGATTGGTCGGGTCCATGAATGGCGCCGCCCACGTGACGTGGGTGGTCGTCGCGGCCGGAATCGTGGCCTTGAAGTAGGCCTGGAGACGGTCGTTGTCGGGATACTTTGACTTGGCGAAGTCCAGCGGGCTGAACGTGCCCTGCGACAGGAACGAGGCCGTCTTGCAGAGCACCGCACGGGCGAACCCGATGCCCTTCTCTTCGTTCGGCTGAACGCGGATGACGGGGGCCGGTGCCGCCGCACCGCGGGAGGCGCTCGCCGCATGCGGGTCATGGCCGTCCACCGGTGCCGCCTGGGCCTTCTGGAGGGCTTCGACGCTCTTCAGCCGGGCGATGTGCTTGTCGAGCGCGGCCACTTCCTGCTCGAGGGTGTCGGCCTGCTCTGACTCGGCCGCGTCGGGCGTCTGGCCGGCCTCTCCGGACTTCGTGATGATGTCGTTCAGTTCCTTGAACTTGTGCTCGCGCGTGGACTCGAATGCCGTGATCTGCTCAGCGATCGACTTCATGGTTGGCTCCGATCGCGCCGGCAGGAGCCGCACGACAGGAGTCCCCGTGACACCGGGGGTGTTCAACGAACGCGCGCCGTCCTGGGTGCCGGACACGGCGAGGTGTGGCGCATCGAGAGACTTAATGGATGTGATGACCGCCCCGGCATTGGCCGGGATGGTCACCAGGGAGAGCTCAAAAACATTGACTCGCTTGAAGCGCCATCCGCCGTTGCGGATTGGCTCCATGTCGTCGGCGCTCTCCGGACGAAACCCAATGGACACGCCGCGAATCAGTCCAGCCTTGACGCTCTGCCAGGCCTCAGCCACGCGCTCGCGCAGCGTGCCTGGCTCTGCAATCTCGGGCAGCGTGGCCTCGAACTCAATCTGATCGGCGGTCGCTTTCTTGAACCGCACCGTTCCAACCGGCTGGTCGGCGCGATGGTGCAGCAGGAGCGGCAGGGGATTCTTGAACTTGACCCCGAGCGGCTCCACGATGTCGCCGTCACGGTCCATCTCCGCATTCGTGGCGATGCCCGAGATGACGCGCTTGTCGGCGTCAACGGACTTCGTTTCGAGCGAATACCAGGCGCGGTGGATGGACACAACTGTGTGTCCATCCTGTTGTGTGGCCGGAATTCCGTCCTACGAATTGTTGTGGTCTGTAGATTCTAGGCAGTCTTCTGCGGCGGTCACCAGGGCGTCACGCATGAACTCGCTGAGGTTCTGGTGGTTGATACGAGCGGCCAACTTCACGCGCTCGCGTTCCGCTGGGGACAGGCGCGTACGGAGCGGCACACTCGCCGCCTCTGCGCGCGGACGACGCCCGCGACGCCCACCGACGATGAGAATCGCCGGCCCGGTGCTCACTTATTACCCTTCCGACTATTACACGCCCGGTGCGCCGGCTGCATATTGTCGAAGAGATGCGGCCCACCGCGCGAGAGCGGGACAATGTGGTCGATGGTGAACTCGTCCAGGCCGACCGGCTCCCGGCAAATACCGCAGATCCCTTTCCAGTGTCGATAGACCGCTCTAAGATCGATCAGATCCCAATCCACACCGGCTTTCCGCGCTCGGACCTCGTGCGCCAACTGCATCGCCTTGATCCGTGGTGGTGGAGGACCGCCAACATACCTGTGCTCACGACTCGTGCCGACGCCGGATCGGGCCTCGTAATCGCGTTGGGTTCTCAGCTCGCTCATTTCCGGCCTCCAAAGATGTGGATCGCGTACTCCCGCTGAGGCTGCGCCCGAATCAACAGGCTCAGAGCGATGATCGTCGCCACGATGCCGTCGATCCGTTTCGTGGCCTTCTTGGGCTTCACCGGACGAATCCGGCCGGCATCGTCCGTCTTAATCGCCACGTTCTCCAGATTCCACCGCAGCAACCGATGGCCGCCGTGGATCACCCGCTTGGCCTTCACTAGCGCCTCGAACACCTGACAGGCTTCGGACAGGTGCTTATAGTTCTGGAGCACCTCGACCACCCGCGCCCCGAACCCGCAACGGTCCCGAAGATCTACCCCGATCTCTGTCGCGAAGGCCGGGTCATACCCGATCTCCGCCTGATTCAGCAGCGGAAAGCGCGACACCAAATCGGGCGGCGTCTTCCTGGCGTCGGGATGCTTGATGTAGCGGACGATGGCGTCTGAGTCGATGACAGCGCCATCCGTGACGTTCAGGAGCGTCCCGCCGCCTGGCGCCGGCTGTGTCGCCATCACGTCGTACCTGATATTGTCCTGATGTGCCCGCTCACGCACCGTGTCGTCCGGCAACCAGAACGCCGGCAGGATGGCGATCCGGTAGTTCAGCGAGTGGGCCTGGGTCACGACCGCGCCGTCCTCTTGCTCCACCTTCGTCTCGATCGTCACTGCGTCGCGAGGGTTCAGTAACGGCAGCTTGAACAGCGCCACCGCAGACGCCAAGTCGATCTTCTGCGCCATGTCGATCCCGATTACTCCAGGCGCAGCCCTCAACACCTCATCGGGCGGGATCGGCTCCTTACACGCATCCCACCACTCAACCGGAATCCAGGCTGTGGCCTGGTTCGTCCACACGTTGAGGTAATACCGCTTGTAATCGTTTTGCTTGCGTGGGTCGCTCTTGGCCTGGACTAGTTCCGTCGCCAGCGCATCCGGCTTGACGGTGACGCCGTACCCCGGATGCACTCGCCGTAGAACCGTCTCGGACGTCCAGTCGTCTCCGGGCTGAGCCTCGAAGATCACCGGCAGCAACGTGTCATCCTGGATGTTCCCAGCCAACACGTTCTTGGCGTACTCGTATTCCTCGTGGCACAACCCCTCATCATCGGTCCCGGCGTGGCTGATGATGATCAGCAACGGCTGCCGGCGCTTGATCATTGACTTCGCCAGCGCCTCGAACAGCTCGCGGTCCTTGTCCCCGCTGAACCCGTGCAACTCATCGAACGACAGCACATGTGGGCGCTTGCCGTGAGCCGAACTCGCGTCCGACGACAGCACCTGTAGCGTCGATCGAGTCGCCTTCCAGTAGACCGAATCCTTGAGAATCTCGGCGCCCTTTTTCAGGTACGGCGAGTCCTCGACCATGATCTTGCAGTTCTCGTGAACCGTGCGGGCCTGCTTGGTATCGTTCGCGAGGGCGTACCCCTCGGCCGCCGCCTCACCATCGCACCTGACCATGTAGAGCATGGTCCCAGACGCCCACGGGCTCTTCCCTCCCCCCTTCGGGATGAAGGCGAACAGCTTCCGGATCCGACGCATCCCGTCGATCGCGCGCCTCCACCCAAAGATCGGCCGCGTCAACAGTTTCCGCTGATACTCCATCAGCTCGAACGGCTGGCCGGCGAACTCGCCGATATGGTGCCGCAGTAGATCAGGGAAGAAATCGACCGCCCGATCGGCGGCGTCTTGGTCGAAGTAGTACGTACCGCCGTGCGATTCCCACCGCCCAGTCACCGCGTTCCACGTCGCCGGGAAGTCGATCGTAACGCCAGGCCAGAGATCTAGCGGAGCGGCCCCTTCCCCCCACCACGGCCGCACTCCAGACGGCGCCGACGTGTCGCTACGCTCCTGAACGGCTACCGCCAAGATACTTGGCCTCCATCGGGTCCACCTCGGCCACTGCCGGCCCGGACGCCATCGGCTTCCCGCACGGCGCCAAGTTGAACCGCAGCAGCTCCGCATCCACCCGCTGGATCATCCCGCGGTGATTGGACGACCCCTGGTCCGTCACGCTTTGGGCATACCGGCGCTCCAGGACAATGTTTCGGCACATCATCCGGAACCCGAGCGACGTTGCCTTGGTCAGCGTCCCATTAGCGAACGCGAACGGCGCGAGCTCCATCCACACCTGCCGCTCGTCGAACGTCAGATCGTTCGGCGCGTCGAACTCCTCGACCGCCACGACTGGAGCCGGTAGCATAGACGGCGCACTTGGATGTGGTAGCACCCGCCCACGGTGGCCAGCGTTGCCATCCAAAGCACGTTCATCGGCGCCCTTGGGCTTTCTTCCCGACCCTGGCCTACGTCCGCCGTGTGTCCCCATAGCTTTTCCTTAGCCAAACTTGAAAACTTGATTCCTGCGTCTTCCGCCCGCACGTTCATGAAAGCGCGGGAGCACGCGAAAGAC
>DATFCF010000751.1:0-2966 GCA_035253445.1 Mycobacterium sp. | reverse complement strand
CGTTTGCGTGGTAACGCGGACGTGACCGAGGTGCGGAAGGCGACCCGATGAGCGCCATTACCGCCGTGGCCGCTGGCGACTTCGACGACAACGAGGCCCGCGCCCTAGTCGAAGAGCTGTTCGCCGACCCCGACCCGCGGGTGCGCGACGACCTGGCGACGATGGTCGAGCTCACCGAAACGATCCGCACCGGTTCCCCGCGAGTTCGGGCAACGATCACGACTGTGCTTCGGAGCCAGCCGGCGCCCGGAACCCTGTGGGTGTCCGTGCTCGGCGCGCTGCAGGACATGCCCCGGACGGAGGTGGCGTAACCATGGACGAGAAGACTCCCGAGGTGACGCACCCCGACTGGTGCCAGCGCGACCGGTGCACGGTCGACGCCGACGGCAAGGTCATGCACGGTCACCTGTTCGGCGAGGTCGCCGGCATTGAGGTGGCCGCTGAGCGGGTCGACGCACCCGACGACAGCGGCACGGTGAAGGCCGGGCAGTCGCAGGTGTTCACCCGCATCAACCGGACCGGGCGACTCACGCCCAAGGAGATCGACCGGCTGGCTCGACTGAGCCAGAAGGCGTCCGAGTTTATCGGCTCGCGGATGTACCGGGGCGGTGGCTTCTGATGCAGGACTTCATCGGCAAGCGCTTCCGGTTCACCTACGACCGCAACGGCGCCCAGCGAGTCACCCGCGGCAAGGTGTGCGCCATCGACAGCAAGTCGGTGCACCTGACCGGCGGCACGCGGATTCCGCGCAAGCGGATCGTGGAGGTGTCGGAATGAACGCGCCACGTCCCGGCCTGCTGGCCAGCATCTTCCGCGCAGATAAGCCTCAAATCGAGGCCAAGGTGCGCGCCGGTCGCGTCCTGCGTAGCAACGGACCGTACAAGCCGCAAAAGCTGACTGGGTGGGAGGTGAGTGGCGATGAAGCAGATAACGGCTGCTGAGCTGCTCGACCTGCAGCCCGGCACTCGGATCGCCTGCCACCCGGTCGCCGGTTTGTGGGCCGCAAGCTTCGACGCCGTCCAGCAATATCCAACGCGGATCGTCTGGGCAACGGTCACCGACACCAAAGACGACGGCACGCACGTCATCATCAACGTCGGCGGCCGGATGCTCCGGGTGGTTAAGACGGCGCAGTTGGCGGCGCGGATACCCGAGTCGCAGGTGCCGTTCGATGCGCTAACAGTCCGGATCCTGCGGGACGTACACGACGGCCTGGTGTCGCTGCTGCCGCACGACTACATCAGCATCCCGGACGATGTGCTGCCGCCGGACGCCGAGAACTACCGGCTGCGGGTGCTCAGCCTGGACGTGTACGCGTTCATCATGCCGATCGAAGGCACCGGAAAGATGCGGCTGTCGTCGACCGGGGAGCACTACTGGCGGTACACCAACGTTGAGCGGTACCAGTCGAAGACTGCGATCGCCGCGGTTGACGTCGATGGCGGCCAGGTGGTGCAGCATGTCTAACCGCACTGTTGTTGACATTCGCACGCGCCAGCCGTTCGTGCCGTCGGAGCCCGAGGACTTCGGCGCCGAGCCGCCAGCGGATCCGCGCGCTGGGTGGACTGCCCCGCCGCCGAACCTGACCGAGCACGAGCGGGCCATCTGGCTCGACGGCCAGGACACCGGCTGGCACGACGCATGCGATGCCGAAAACAAGCGGACCGGCAACACGCTGGTTGCCACACAAGACCTGATCAACCGCTTCACTACCCCTCGGCCCGAGCCTCTGCGGCTCGCCTGATCGGCCCTGCCCGCGTCTCGCGGCAACGAGCACGCGGGCAGGCCACCCCACCAAACCGGCTTTCGGCCGGAGGTTTACCCATAGATTCCAGCAAATCCCAGCCTTTACAAGGAGCCTGCAATGTACACCAGTGCCACGATCGCCTCGACGACCAGCGAGATCCGTCCGACCCGCGCCATCTTCGTCGACAACGAACGGCGCACCATCCGGGTCCGCTCCGGCCGCGGAACCAGCCGCCGCCGCGCCATCGCCGACTCCTGGGCGAGTGCGCGGTGAGCGCCAAGGAGTACAGCGGTCGGGTACGGATGAACTGGAACGCGAAGGTTAACCGGGCTCGGGACGCCTTCTTGGACGACTACCACACCACCCACGGCCATCCCATCGGCGGCACGGAGGCGTGGAAGAACAGCGACCAGTACCGAGAGTTGATGCAGCAAGAGCCCGGCGTCGGACGGCAGCCATGAACCGGCACCCGTACAGCGGGGCAGACATCGTCGTCGCAACCGAGACGCTGCGGCGCTGGTACGGCGAGAACAGCGAACCGGAGTTCAACCACGCGATCGCGGCCGTGTCGGTGCTCGACGCGGTCATGGTTGCTCGACACAAGCGCGAAGACGCGCTGCCGTTTTGGAAGCGCCTGATTCTCGCGCTCGCCCGCTAGCTGTCCGCTGAGCGCCTGGCCGGCATGTTCGACCCGCTCACACATGCCGGCGCAGGGGCCAACCGGCCAGCAACCCGACCAACAGGGGGGACGCCAATGACCGGACCAGAACATGCGCAGAAAGCGCTGGATCTCGTCGAGTATTCAAAGCGGGAAAAGTGGCCGCTGGAGCACGGCGGCGAGTACACGCCAACCGAGGACGAACGACATCGGGTGCTGCTGGAAGCGCACCTGCACGCCAGCCTCGCCCGCACCGCCGCGCTCACGGACGTAGAGACCTGCTACGCCGACGGCATCACTCGTCGCGCCCGGTCTACCGAGAACGAGTGGCACGAGTTCTTCAACGTCGACCGCTGACCTCGTTGCCGTCCGCCGCGAGTCCCGGCTGCTACCACAGGTACGGGGCTTGCGGGACAGCAACGGAAGCAACCAATCGAAGGCAGGCGCCATGACCACAATCGAGACCACCCGAACACCGATCCCGCCCGAGGTTCACGCGGGAGCCGGGCTGCTCGACATCCACTACAACGACTGGGACGCCCAGATCGACACCGCCAACCC
>DATFCF010000750.1:0-2556 GCA_035253445.1 Mycobacterium sp. | reverse complement strand
TCTTTGATGAACCGGGCAGTACGATGACACGACGCGACAAGCCCAAGTCAGCGACCTCAACGCCTTTCACTCACGCAGTTTCCACGCAGAGCGGGCGTAGCAGACGTGCCGGCGAAGGTTGGCCGACGGGCAGTGCTTACGCGGACGCGAATCGTTCGTCGTCTCGCGCCGAGACGGCGGTCGGCGAGCTACTCGCTTGCTGACCGAGACGCCGCGCGCTCGCGCAGCGCTCTCGTCAACACCGGTGTTATGTCGAGCAGCTGCTTCTGCTGATCGATGGTCAGGTCACCGAATACGGCCGCGATATCCGCCTGAAAATGCTGCCACGTCGACTCGACGTGCTCACGCCCGAGTTCGGTCAGGCTGATGAGCGTGCTACGAGCATCTGCCGGGTTCTTCCTGCGCTCGATCAGGGCATCGTCTGCCAGTGCCACGACCAGCGAAGTGATACGCCGCTGCGCCAGATTGAGTGCCCACGCCAGCTCAGTCATTGTCCGATCGCCGCCCTGCTCGAGGACGCGGAGCAATCGCATGCGGCTATAGCTCACAGATTCGGCCGGAGTGCACGCCGTCACCCATCGGCCCCAAGCGGGCCCGAGCTCCGTGAACGCAGACGCCAACTCAGCACGCAGATCGTCGGTCGAGCGGCGCCCCATATCACCGATGTTACTTGATCGCCGCGCCAGTCCGAACTTGGCGGCCCTAGCGGCCACGACCGATCACGGTTCCAAAACTGGGCGGACCGTAACCGCCTTGACGCGACTGGCATCGCAGTGCGGAGCCATGCCCGTCTGCTTTGAGAATGTCACGGCGATTAGTACTCCAGCCGTAGATCGTGATCTCTGCCGACCCGGTGCTGGATGCAGGGCGGCCACCGATGATCATCGTCGGTTGTGTCGACGTCGGATGATCAATCGGTGGCCGTGGGCCACAGCATAGAACCTGCGATATTGGCGGCTGCGGTCGATGGGCTGTGCGCGCGGATCGGGAGCCGGTTCGCGCGGATCGAGACCCGGGTGCGGGCGAGGGGTTTGCTGCTTGGGCTGCTGGCGGACCTGCCGCGTAAGAACTGCTGGACGATCGCCGAACACGCCGGCGATGCGAGCCCGGACGGGATGCAGCACCTGTTGAACCGGGCCAGTATCGACACCGACGGGCTACGCGCCGACCTGCGCGACTACGTGGTCGAGCATTTGGGCGACGCGGAGGCGGTGCTGGTCGCGGACGAGACCGGCGATCTGAAGAAAGGCACCCACACCGTCGGAGTCCAGCGTCAATACACCGGCACCGCTGGCCGGATCGAGAACGCGCAGGTCGCGGTCTATCTGACCTACGCGAGCCGGCACGGGCACGCCCTGCTCGACCGCGAGCTCTACCTCCCGAAATCCTGGACCACCGACAGCGAACGCTGCCAAGCCGCTGGGGTACCCGACGACGTCGAGTTCGCGACGAAACCGAAGCTGGCCACCACGATGATCACCCGGGCTTTGGACGCCAAGGTCCCGGCCCGGTGGGTAGCCGGCGACGAAGTTTACGGAGCTGACCCGAAGTTGCGCGCCGAGTTGGAAGAACGCCAGATCGGCTATGTCCTGGCGATCGGCTGCGACCGGCGGGTCGCTACCGCGACGGGCACCTGGCGCGCAGATCAGATCCCGCCAACCCTGCCCGCACACGCGTGGCAGCCACTGTCGTGTGGGCTGGGCGCGAAAGGCGATCGTGTCTACGACTGGGCGTTGCTGGCGTTAAGCCCGCCGGCCGATACGAGCGGCTGCTGGTGGCTGCTGATCCGTCGTCACCGCCGCCACGGCGAGCTCGCGTTCTACCGCTGTTACGCCCCTCAACCGGTGCCGTTACGAGTCCTGGTCGACGTTGCCGGGCGCAGGTGGAGCGTCGAGGAAAGCTTCCAGGCCGGTAAGGGCCTGGCTGGCCTCGACGAACACCAGCACCGCCGCTGGCAGCCCTGGCGCCGCTGGACCATCTTCGCGATGCTCGCCCACGCCCTGCTCGCCGTCACTACCGCCCGGCAGGCACAAACTCCACCGCCTGATGGGCTGATCCCGTTGACCTGCAATGAAATCCGACGCCTGCTTACCGTCTACGTCATCGAACCCGCCCGCCGCAAAGCCTGCCCCGAGACCTGGTCAACCTGGCGCCGACGCCACCAACACCGCGCCAAAATCAGCCACTACCAGCACCAACAACAGCATCCATGACGATCTACGGCTGGAGTACTAGCCGCGCCGTGCTTGATTCCTGCCGCGAGAACTCCTGTGCCCAACCCGGCGCTCGGTGTCTGAATCGTTCACGCCGCGCCCGTCGTCACGCGAGGCAAGTGTCGCCATCTGATGTTGCCTTCCTTGGCTGCGGGGCATGGATGCCACGAGCGCGACGATCGCGGCCACGGTGGGACCGGCGTGGTGGTGGCTGGGTCAGGCGATCTCGCGACTATGGGGCGGTCCGAACGATGCTCCCTCAATGCCCCATGAGGTGATGTGCGTGGGCTTGATCACGATCATGGTGGAGTCGAAGCCTCGGCCCAGGCGCTCTCCGCCTTCA
>DATFCF010000749.1:0-11120 GCA_035253445.1 Mycobacterium sp. | reverse complement strand
CAGGAACACCTGGTCGTCGCCATGCGGTCTGTAGAGCACCCGCTGCGTCAAAGCCGGAAAGGATTTCGCATGTTGATCACCGAACAATCTCCGGACAATCGCGTTACGCACGTCCGGCTGGCGATCATCGCAGCCTCCTTGTTCCTGGTTGGCACCAACGCTTTCGTGATTGCCGGCGTTTTGCCTGACATCGCAGATTCGCTCGACACCTACACCGCGGAAGTGAGTTACTCGATCAGCTGGTACGCGGCGACGGTCGCCGCCGCCGCCCCAGCGATCGCCGTCCTTCTCGCCAACGTTTCCCGCACCACACTGATGGCGGGTGGCCTGGGGCTCATCGCTGTCGGGACGTTCGCCGCTGCGATGGCAACGGACCTCACCTGGTTCACTATCGCCCGGGTCGTTGCAGGCCTGGGAGGCGCCGCTCTCGTGCCGACTGCTACCGCGGCTGCACCCGCGATGATGCCGGTCGAGCAGCGCGGCAAGGCCCTGGCCTTGATTGGGCTCGGCTTCACGCTTGCAACTGCGGTCGGCTCACCGCTCGGCACCGCGCTTGCCGATCTCTTTGGTTGGCGGTTCGCGCTCGGTACGGTCGCCGCGCTTGCCCTGCTGGTAACCCTCGCGATCGCGATTAGAGTTCGAGGACTCAGTTCTGCCCATCTCTTGCCGATGGGCAGAAGGTTCGAGGTGTTGGCAGATGCAAAAATCGTGCTCCTGTTGCTTGCAAGTCTCCTGGTAGCCATCGGATTCAACGTCGTCTATATCTTCAGCTCCGCTGTCACTCAGGAGGCGACGCATGGCAGCGGTAGTCGACTCGCTGCACTACTGCTTGCCTACGGTGCCGGTGGGATCGTCGGAAACCAACTTGGCGGGCGACTCACCGACATTCGTGGCGCTGGGCCAACGATGGTGACCGGTCTGCTCCTTCTTGCCGTGGTACTCGCAGTACTCACCGGGTTGGTGCACCAGTTTGGAACTGCCTTGGCTGCCTTCACGGTATGGGGCGTGGTCACCTTCTGGGTGATCCCGCCGCATCAGCACCTACTCGTCGAGAGTCGTCCCGCTGTGGCTGGGATCTCACTGTCTTGGCACTTCACCGCGATGTATGCCGGGATCGCATTCGCCCCGATCATCGGAGCGCAACTGCTACCACACGGAGCAAATGCGGTACTACTCTGCGGTGCGGGTGCAACCGCGACCGCTCTACTGGTCACCGCCGCCGCGTTGAAACTCTCTGCCGGTCGGCAACTCCCGAGCGAAACTCAGTCGACGCTCACGCCTGTACTGCGCACAGAAGGATGCAATCCCGCCGGTTAACAAAAGACTGGAAATTATGGTTCGAACACGAACTCGTGTCACTACCCTGCCCATTACAAGCGAAGGACCTGAGACATGACAATTGCGATCACAGGAGCTTCCGGCCACCTCGGCCGGCTCACCGTCGAGTCACTGATCGCGCGAGGTGTCGCCCCTGAGACCATCCTGGCTACAGCCCGCCACCCCGAATCGCTGGCACGCTTTGGGGAACGTGGCGTGCGGACGAGGCTACTTGACTACGACCGTCCGGAGACGATCCCGGCGGCATTGCAGGGCGTAGACACCCTGTTGCTGATCTCCTCACGTGGTGCCCAGGACCGTGTCCAACAGCATCTGAGTGTCATCGACTCAGCACGAAGCGCGGGAATAGGACGCGTTGTCTACACTAGTACCATTCCAGGGATGGTGCTGTCTCCCGATCATGTTGCCACAGAGCAAGTCTTGAAGCAGTCCGGGCTCGCGACAACGATCCTCCGTAACGGCTGGTACACAGACAACTACGCTCCAAGTATTCCGGCGATCCTTGCCTCGGGCGAACTCATCGCGAGTGTCGGAACCGGCAGAGTCGCCAGCGCCACCCGCTCAGAACTGGCTGAAGCCACAGCGCGGGTACTCGATGAAGATGCCCACGACGGTAAGACTTATACACTGACCGCCGACAAGGCCTGGGGATACGATGAGCTCTCGGCCGCGATAGGCAAAGCAACTGGGAGGTCGGTACGGCTTCGAAACCTCTCCTCAGAAGACCACTTGCAGACGCTGCGCGACGAAGGGGTTGACGAAGGGGCCGCCGGCTTCCTGGTCGCGGTGGACCGAGATATCAAGGCGGGCCTTCTCGGCGTCACGAGCCCGGATCTCACCCGGCTCCTTGAACGACCTCCGATGTCACTCGCACAAGCCATCCAAACGCTTTGTGATCCACGAACCTCACTAGGGTGCGTCTCCCAATGATCCGGAGCAGTGCTCGATACCTGTGGATCGAGGAGGACGTATCTTCCCGGATGATGATCTGCAAGAAACCAGGTAGTCCAAAATGACCAGCGTTGGCGCTCATTGAGGAGGTATGCCCGTACTCGCGGTAGTACACGACGACGACAACCGATCCAACCACGACGGCGGGCGGTCCTTGCTCGACAAGATCGTCCGCGACGATGCGCGGCAGATGCTCACGGCCGCGCCGCAGGACGGAGATGTCCGCCTATATCGAGCAGTTTGCTGATCATGTTGACGAGAACGGTCGCCGCCTGGTGGTCCGCAACGGCTACCAGCACGAACTCGATACACTGACCTCCGGGGGGTACGGTCGCCGTGAAGGCGCCGAGGGTGCACGAGCATCTCGACCCGGATACCCAGAATGGCAGCGTTTTTCGTCCTCAACCCTTTCGGCCCTGGGCGCGCGAGACTCCGCAGACGAACGAGATGCTGCCGATGCTGTATCTGCACGGAACTCTCCATCAGCGACTTCGGTCCGGCACTCGAGCAGTTCCTCGGATCGGGTGCCGGGCGGTCGGCGGACTCGATCAGCCCGTTGACGACCCAGTGGGCAGGGGGCCAAGACCTGCCAGGATAGAGACCTCTGGCCCGACTTCGTCTGTCAGAGGATCGACGGAACCCACCTGAAGGTGCGGCTCGAGCAGGAAAACTGTGTCTGCTGACAGATGATCGGGGTCCGCTCGGACAGCCGAACGGAGTTCGTCGCCACACCGACGGGTGCCGCGAGTCCACCGAGTCGTGGGGTTGGCCTGTTGCGCAATTGCCGACGCCGCGGCATGATCGCCGGCGCCCTCACGGTCGGTGACGGCGCCGGGTTCAGGAGAGCGCTGCTTCAGGTGCTTCCGGAAACCCCTGAAGCAGCGTCGCTGGTTCCTCAAGTAGCCAATATTCTTGCTGCGCCGCCAAAGTCGGTTCACCCCGAGGTGCGCTCGCGGCAATGAAGGAGATATACAACGCCGAGGATATCGAAGGAGCGCAATTGGCGATCAGAGCCTTCGACTCGACTGCCGAGCGATGTACCCGAAAGCGGTCGCGAAGATCGTCGACCACATGGATGAGCTGCTCTACAAGTACCCGGCCGAACATTGGGTGCATCTACGCACGACGAGTCCCATGAATCTACTTTCGCGACGGTGCGATTCCGGACGAAGGTCACCCAGGGCCCCTGTTCATGTGCGGCTGAACTTGCCGTGGCCTACAATCCGATCGACGCCGATCAGGCTCGCTGACGTGCGGTCAAATGCACCACATCTGGTTGCGGTCGTCCGCGCCGTCGCAGTGTTCCATAAGGGCAAACAACTCCGACGACCGACCGATATCGCCTCAACGCCGTATCGGTCGAGCCCACGAACACCGGATCGGAGGCGTCTGAAACTCGCCAACCCACAGGTATTGAGAATATCTACAATGTTCAGACTCGACGAATTCGGCCCGCTGAACCTGCAGCCGCATCCGGGTCTGGCACTGGGCGCAGCACGACGGCAAGCACAAATCCCGACCGTGAGCCGCCCCGCGCAGTCGCGCAACGTGCAACCGGCCGCATGGGTAAGGCACCTGTTCGCCGCGTATGACCTGGCGAGCGAAGTCTACGGGCCACGTCAAGCCGACCAATACGAGGACGAATTTTCAAGAGTTCTGCCGCTACTTTCGTAGCTCGGCGGCGACGTGTCCCCACCTCATTACGGGCGGAGATCCGTTACTCGTGTTGCGTGGTTAGGCTCGGGCGAGGCGACAGTATGTAAGCGGAAGATCGCCCACCGCATCACCGTCGTGAAACTCTGCAAGGCGAGGCAGTTCCGGATCGCAGGGGCTCTCCGCATGCGGTGGGGCGCGCATGACTGAGAACCGCTAGGTGGGGCCTATTGCAGGGCGCCTACGTCCCGGAGACCCCGTCACGAACCTCGTCCCTTGGCCACTGCCTCGGGCACTCACATTAGACGATATGAGGGGCTGGGCTGGGGCCCCACGCACATGTGAACGTGGGTTGCCGACAGGAAACGGGTCCTGGCCGGTAGAGCCACAAGATGTGGGAGGCCCCAGCGATGAATCAGCGTACGAGCATTGGATTGGATGTGCACGCACGATCGGTGGTCGCCTGCGGCCTCGACGGGCAGACCGGTGAGCTGTTCGAGCGAAGATTGACACCGGATCACGGCGAAATCGTGGGCTGGAGCAGGTCCCTACCGACGCCGGTGGCGGTGACCTACGAGGCCGGGCCGACCGGCTTCGGGCTGGCCAGGTCACTGACCGCGGCGGGCATCGAGTGCCTGGTCGCGGCACCGTCGAAGCTGCAGCGCCCGCCCGGAGATCGGGTCAAGACCGACGCGCGCGACGCGCGGCATCTGGCTCGTCTGCTGCACCTCGGACAGATTGTCGAAGTGGCGGTGCCGAGCGTCGAGCAGGAGGCCGCCCGTGATCTGGTGCGTGCCCGGGAGGACTGTCGTGGGGATCTGATGTCGGCCCGCCACAGGGTGTCGAAACTACGTCTGCGGCAAGGGATCGTCTACTACGGCGGCCACGCGTGGACGAAGGTGCATGACACCTGGCTGCGCACCCAGCACTTCGACGCGCCCGGTCTGCAGCTGGCGTACGAGACCGCCTACGACACCATGCTCGCGGCGGTGGACCGGCGGGATGTGGCGATCGCGGCGATGGCCACAGACAGCGACTACACCCCGGTGGTGACTCGGCTCGGCTGCCTGCGTGGAGTGTCGACGCTGACCGCATTCGGGTTGGCCGTGGAGATCGGCGACTGGCAGCGCCTGACCGGACGATCGATCGGCGCCTACCTCGGGCTGGTGCCCACCGAACACTCCTCCGGCGCGACACGCTCGCAGGGATCGATCACCAAGACCGGCAACGGCCACGCCCGGCGGCTGCTGATCGAGGCCGCCTGGCACCATCGACCCCGGTATCGGCCCGGAGCGGATCTGCGGCGCCGGTGGGAGCAGGCCAGTCCTGCGGCCCGGGCTCGCGGGCAGCAAGCTAATCGGCGGCTGCACGCGCGCTGGGTCGGGTTCGACGGCCGTCGTAAGCGCCCCGCGCTGGCGAATACCGCGATCGCCCGCGAACTCGCCGGCTGGTGTTGGTCGCTGGCCGTGCTGGATCCCTGAAACCCGGGTCCCCGTTCTGCACCCCGGTTGCGAGTGTGGTCGTCAACTCGTCGGGCGGCAAGGTCGGTTCTCCTCGCTGCGCTGCGGGGACTCCACCTTGCCCCCTTTGTCGCCGACGACCAGTGAGGCAAGGACCGGGAACGGGACCCCCCCACACACACAACGTCCGGACGAATCATTCGGTGGTGACGGCAGCGCCTGGGAGTGATCCGCGAGCGACCTATTGAGCAATCCTCAACTGTACGTTGGGATCACGCTCGACATTAGACGAGCGGCCCACTCCAGCCGAATAACCGTCCTGCGGTACCCAACCCGCGAATATCAGAGTTGACCACGCGTCGAACCCGACACGCTCGCCACCACCCAGATCGACCGAACTCACAGAGGCGGCGCCCACGACGACGGTCCTGGACGCCGCCTCGCCCTGCGTCCTTGACAAACCGGCGTACATATCAGGTCGGTTGTTGTTGCATAAACGCAACCGTTGCACGCTTCAATTGGGCCTCGACCGAGCAGCTGACGGCTCGAGATGACGTCTGTCGCCACCCTTCGCATTGTTGGGAAGCCAAGAACACGAGTCTGCCCATGCTCCGGCGACGCTTCATCGGGTAGTGGCTCCCGAGAGGCGCTGATCACGCCGAACTCCTGATCAGGTCCGCAACAATCTGTGATCGGCGACCGGTTCTCACACTGGTGTGAAGTCGTCAGCCGGGAGGATGCGGATCAGCACGTCGGTGATGCAGGCAGGTCGATCGGTTCCGTCGATTTCGACCGTGATTCGAACGGTGGCCCGTAGCCCCGTCGAGATCTCGGCTACATCGACGATTTCCCCGCGTCCTCGGACGCGACTGTCGACCTTGACGGGATGCGGGAAGCGCACCCGGTCGGTGCCGTAGTTTATCGACATGCCGACGCCTTCGAGGTGGAAGATTTCGTCGAGGAAGGCCGCGACAAGAGAAAGGGTCAAGTATCCGTGGGCGATCGTCGAGCCGAATGGACTGCTCTCGGCGCGTTCGGGATCGACGTGGATCCACTGCCGGTCTTCGGTGATTTCGGCGAAGGCGTTGATGCGCCGCTGGTCGATGTCAATCCAACGGCTGTGCCCGAGGTCGGTACCGGCCGCGGTGGCGAGGGTGACGTAGGTGAAGGTGGGCATCAGATCGAGATTCCGCCGTCGACTGGTAGGACGACGCCGGTGATATATCCCGCTTCACGGGAAGCCAAGAATCCTACAGCGGCGCACATTTCGGCTGCGTCACCGAACCGGCCGAGCGGGATGGCGGCGGCGAGTTCGGCCTTCTTGCCGTCGGGAATGGAGGCGACCATGCGGGTCTCGGCGTTCGGGGAGATGGCGTTGACGGTAACCCCAAACCGCGCAAGTTCTTTGGCGGCGGTCTTGGTGAATCCGATGATGCCGGCTTTGGCGGTAGCGTAGTTGGCCTGGCCGGTGTTGCCGTGCAGGCCAGTGTAGGAGGTGACGTTGATGACCCGGCCGAATCCCTGGGAGCGAAAGTGCGGGACGCAGGCGCGGGTGAATCGGAACGTGCCACCGGCGTGGATGGCCAGCACCCGTTCCCAGTCGTCATCGGTGAGCTTCCACAACACCTTGTCCCGAAGGATGCCGGCGTTGTTGACGATAATGTCGATTCGGCCGGTCTCGGAGGTGATCTGCTCGACGGCCTGCTCGATGTCGGCGGTGCTGCTCACATCGGCGTGGACGGCGTGGGCACCGATTTCGGCTGCCGCCTTGCCGACCTCGTCGGCGTCGAAGTCCATCAGGTAGACCTCGGCCCCGGCACGGATGAAGAATCGGCCGAGTTCGAGTCCGATGCCGCGCGCTCCTCCCGTGATGGCGACTGTCTGTCCGGTGAAGTCGAACGATACGTTCTGCATTGTGAGTCCTTTCGACGATTCGAGGCGTGTGTCAGAGAAGTTCGAGGATGGTGGCGTTGGCCTGGCCGCCGCCTTCGCACATCGTTTGCATGCCGTATCGAATATTCTCGGTGCGCATGTGATGCAGCATGGTGGTCATCAAGCGGGCACCGGATCCGCCGAGCGGGTGGCCAAGCGCGATGGCGCCGCCGAGGGGATTCACCTTGGCCAGGTCGACGTCGAACTCCGCGGCCCACGCCAGCACCACCGAGGCGAAGGCTTCGTTGACTTCGAAGACTCCGATGTCGTCGAGGCTCAGACCTGACCTGGTCAGTGCCTTCTGGGTGGCGGGGATCGGGCCGGTGAGCATCGGCATGGGCGCGGACCCCACCACTACCGCGGTGTGGACTCGGGCGAGTGGTGTCAATCCGGCCTTGGCGGCGGCGGCACTGGTCATCATCAACAGGGCGGCCGAACCGTCCGAGATCTGCGAGGCGTTAGCGGCGGTGACACGTCCGTTCTCACGGAAGGCGGGTTGCAGACCGGCCAATTTCTCGACGGTGCCGCCTCGACGGATCCCCTCGTCGACGCCAACGGTTCGGACGTCGGCCTCGATGGCGGCAATCTCGGTGGCGAACAGACCCGCATCAGTTGCGGCGGCGGCACGTTCGTGCGAGGAGATCGCGAACTCGTCGAGCTGATGGCGGGACAGAGCCCATTTGTCGGCGATCATTTCGGACCCGATGCCCTGGTTGGGTGCTTCTGGACCGTACCGTTCGGTGTACCGCGGTCCGAAGGGGTTGCCCGTGGCCTGAGCGGATCCCATGGGAATGCGCGACATGCTCTCCACACCGCCAGCGACCGCGACGTCGTACTGTCCGGAGATCAGCCCAGCGGCCGCGAAGTGCACGGCCTGCTGGGAGGATCCGCACTGGCGGTCGACGGTGGTGCCAGGAACCGACTCGGGCCACCCCGCCGAGAGCACGGCGGTGCGGGCGATGTCGAAGGTCTGTTCACCGACCTGACTGACGCATCCCCACACGACGTCGTCCACGATCGCCGGATCGATGCCGGTGCGCTCGACGAGGTGATCGAGTACATGGGCGGACAGGTCGGCGGGGTGGATCGACGACAGGGCGCCGTTCTTTTTGCCAACTGGGGTGCGTATAGCGGAGACGATGACGGCGTCGTTCATGACAGTTGCTCGATTCTGATGGACAACAGGGGTTTACGCAGACGTACTGCGTTTCTGGGCAGGCTATTCACAATCGGCCGGGGGCTGAAGCCGAAGAACAGTTTTTGTGGGGGTCTCTACAGGCAGGCGGGGTTGAGTTCGACCAGCTGCATATCCCGGGTTGACAGCAGGTCGAACTGGGCATCGACCTTGGGCAGTTCGTAGGTGAAGAAGTAGCGGGCGGCGGCGCGTTTGCCGTCGTAGAAGGCGCCCTCACGACCGTGGGCGGCGATGACCTGGTCGAGCCAGATCCAGGCCAGCACAACATGTCCTGCCGCCTCAAGGTAGACGGTGGCGTTGGCCAGTGCCGTCTCGGGGTGATTGTCCCACCACAGCAGCGCCGTAACTTCGATCAGGCGGTCAAGACGGTCCGACAGTTGCTGCGCCCACGGTGCCAGCTCGTCCGGTGCACGGTGCACGGTGTCGCGGATCGTCCGGGTCAGGAGACCGAGACCGGCCCCGCCGTCGATGACCATTTTGCGACCGAGCAGGTCGAGTCCGTGGATACCGTGAGTGCCTTCGTGAATCGGGTTGAGTCGATTGTCGCGGTAGAACTGTTCGACGTTGTGATCCCGGGTATAGCCCGCACCGCCGTGAATTTGGATGGCCAAGTCGTTGGCGACCAGGCACCATTGAGAGGGCCAACTCTTGACGATCGGGGTCAGCACGTCGAGTAGCCGCGCGGCGTCGGCTCGGATCACGCCGTCCTCGGCGGTGGTGCTCTCGTCGAGGAGCTTTGCCGCGTACAGCACGAGCGCCATCGACCCCTCGGCGTAGACCTTGGATGCCAACAACATCCGGCGCACGTCGGGGTGCTCGACAATCGGCACCTGCGGCGAGGTGGGGTCCTTGCGCCCGGTTGGTCGTCCCTGCGGACGTGTGCGGGCGTACTCGAGAGCCTCGAGGTAACCGGTGTATCCGAGGGCCGCGGCGCCGGCTCCGACGCCAATGCGGGCCTCATTCATCATGTGGAACATGTAGTCGAGACCGCGGTTCTCCTCCCCGACGAGGTGGCCGATCGCACCCGGGCCGCCGTCTGGACTGAACACGCTTTCCCCGAAGTTCAGCAGCGTGTTGGTGGTGCCCCGGTAGCCCATCTTGTGGTTCAGGCCGGCGAGGGTGACGTCGTTGCGTTCGCCGAGGGCGCCGCCCTCGGTGACGAGGTACTTGGGGACGACGAACAGAGACAGTCCCTTGACCCCGGCTCGTGCGCCCTGCGTCCGCGCCAGAACGAGGTGGACGATGTTCTCACTGAGTTCGTGCTCACCGCCGGAAATCCACATCTTGCGCCCGAAAATCCGGTAACGACCGGGCCCGTCGGGGACGGCCCGCGTTGTCAGGTCCGACAATGAGGATCCGGCTTGCGCTTCGGACAGACACATCGTTCCGAAGAACCGGCCTTCGAGCATCGGAGGAACAAAGTTGCGGATCTGCTCGTCGGTGCCGTATGCCCGAAGGAGATTGGCGTTGGCCATGGTGAGCATGGGGTAACCGCAGGTGGCGATGTTGGCGGCCTGGAACCAGGCGAAACAAGCCCGGTGGACGACGTGGGGAAGCTGGATCCCGCCGAGGTCCTCGTCCATCGTCCCGGCCAGCAGCCCGGTCTCGGCGAATGCGGTGAGAGCCTGCGCCACTTCGGGGATGATATGCACGGTACGCCCGTCGAAGTGCGGCTCGTTCAGATCGCTCTTGCGGTTGTGCGGTCGAAACTCGCGCGCGGCGACGGTTTCGGACAACTCCAGCGCGGCGTCGAACGTCTCGCGTGAATGCGCGGTGAACCGTGGGTTCTTTGACAGCTCTTCAATATTCAGCCACTCGTAGAGCAGGAATTGGATGTCCTGCCGCGAGAGTAGGGTGGGACTCATGTCGTGACTGCTTCCTCTGCCCGGTCGGCTCGACCGGCATGTCTCGTCCGGTGAGTGTTAGGTTCGGCGAATGATGCCTGATGTCCAGATCCCGGCCAGGGTGCGCGCAGCTTCCTCATAAGAGACGTCTTTGACCACCCGATCCGAGAGAACGAATCGTTGGAACGCGTAGAACTCGGTCATGCTGCCCATCATCTCGGCGGCAACATCGACGTCGACATCGAGTCGAATCCGATCGGCTTCGATACCCCGACGCAACGCGTGGGCGATGCGGGCGTAGAACGCTCGACGGGACGCCGCCCAGAGTTCGGTCACCTCGGGATCGGTCTGACCGAGCTCGACCAGAACACCGAACAGCGCTCGATGCGATTCATAGAACTTGAAATACAGCTGCGTAGACCGCAACACGGAGTCCATCGGGTCGGTCTGGTCCCAGGGCACCCGTACGAAATCGAATGCTTCATCGGTGAGATCGCGCAACAGGACGAGCGTGAGATCACGGCGATCTTTGAAGTATCGATAGAACGCTCCCCCGGACAAACCGGCGGCCTCGGTAATGTCAGTGATTCGAACCCCGGCGTAGCCGCGTTCAGCGAACAGCGAGGTCGCAGCGGTGAGCAGCCGGGTGCGCGTGTCCCTACCCTTGGGAGTCGGCGGTCGTCGCGCTGCCTCGCCGGTCTGACTCACCGACTGGTCTTCGTCGCTCACGAAGCCCTCCTTCGCAGT
>DATFCF010000748.1:0-2790 GCA_035253445.1 Mycobacterium sp. | reverse complement strand
AGGTCCAGGCTGGCGCGCACCCCTTGGTGGCGTCGGCCGAAGGCAAAGACCAGATCGCGGCGGCGGTTCTTCGCGCCGGCACCGGCGCGGCACCACCGGTCGACGCGCAACCGGCCGAGTTGACGGGCCGGGTGTTGCGCTACGCCGACCTCAAACCCGCCGACGACGCAAAGCCTGCAGCTCGGAAACCCGACACCACGTTCACGTTCGACTTGACGGGCAGCGAGTCAAGCTACGAGTGGGGCATCAACGGTAAGTCGTTCGACGAACTCGATCCGTTCGACGTGCAACAGGGCGAACGGGTGCGCGTCGTGTTCAGGAACAAGTCCTCGATGTGGCATCCGATGCACCTGCACGGCCACACATTCGCCCTCGACGGGACCGGGACGCGAAAAGACACCGTGATCGTGCGTCCGAAGGAGTCCGTCGCGGTGAGTTTCGACGCCGACAATCCGGGCCAGTGGATGCTGCACTGCCACAACACGTACCACCTCGAAGCCGGCATGGCGGCCAAGCTCGCCTACGTACGGTGACGACAGCAGCTACGGCTTAGAGGCTGCAGGACACGCGTTCGGGGCCGCGCTTTCGGTACGTGCCGACGAAGTCGGCGATCCCGGGATCGGTCGCCTTGTCGTAGGTCTTCATACGGTTCCAGGCCGTGGCGACTACGGGCCGATCGATGCTGGTGTTGGGCGAGATGATGACGTGGCTTGTCCATCGTTGCGTTGCGGTGGCGAGCTCATCGGCGAGTTCTGGGCGTGCCGCGTCGTACCACAGCACTACCGCTCCGTGTTCCAGCCCGTGCACTGCGAGCGGCAACTCGAGCGGTTCCGGATAGTTGCCGCACTCGGGCGCGCGTTCGTCGTGTGGCCCGCTTGTTGGCGTCGGCGAGTCGAATGTGGCCGCGGCGACGTGTCCGCCGCCTAGGTTCTTCGGCCGAGTCACACCGGCGAGTTCGGGGTCGGGCCTGGTGGCGGCCCACAATCCCGCGCCTACCGCGACGACCCCAACGCCGACTGCGGCAAGCGTCTGAATCCGGCGTCGCGTTGCGCGACGGGCTCGAAGTTGGGTCTCCGCCTGTTGACGCGCGGAGCGTTGTTCTTGCTTGTATGACCGCGACTCCGTCGTGCGAGCGGCCCGAGCCGCTGAGCGTTTGTCTCGCTGGGCTTTTGCGCGGCGGCTCGACGGGTGCGGCACGGTGAGTCCTAGTGGCCCACGGCTGCGGCGAAGCGAGTCTTCCTAGTTTCCATTCACACTCCAGTGCCAGGCTTCACTCGGGAGGTTGTAGAACCCGAAGCGTGCGGCGTTGGCCTTCAGCCACTGGAAGCCCTCGCTGCTACGGCTTTGGATGAGGTTGCCGTTGTAGGTGAAGTCGATCGCCAAGCCTTGTTCGTGCATTGACTGGCCGGGACGTGCCGTCGGTGGTCTGCACTTCGATGCAGGCTTTTCGTAGATGTCGTACTGGCTCGACCCGCAGTTCCGTCGGCGAGCAGCGACTTGGCCGTCGGGGCTGCGGTAGCCGCTACCGCCAAACCGGCGGCCGTCGGCGTCGGCGGCCGCCAGCATTCGGTCCAGTTGCCCAGCGATCTCGGTCGCGACGGTTATCCCGCGGACGGTTGTGAGCGACACTGCGCCGCGGCGAGAGATTCCGCGGCTGCCCCGTGGCCCGATCCGCCGCAACGCTTCGGACTCTTTGAGCGCCGCGTTCAAGCGGGCCTCGGCGGCAGCTGCGAGCTGGAGTTGGCGGTCCCTCGATTGCTTCAGCGATGTAAGGGTGTCAGCCGCGGCGCGCTTGCGGTTGCTGGCGAGGTCCGCGGCGACTTCGGCGTTCTTGCGCGCAAGTTCGGCATCGTCGCGGGCGGCGCGTAACGCGTCCTGTACGTCTTCGCTGTTGCCGAGTGCGAGGTTCCGCAGGTAGGTCGCGCGAGCTGCTTCCGCGGGGTCTTGGCCGATCGCTAGTCGTATCCCGCTCGGCCCGGCCTGCATGTACTCGCGCACTGCTAGTTCGCGGGCTGACGCGCGGACTTTGTCGAGGTGGGCGCTCACTGCGGACTCTTGCACCCGAGCGGCCCGGAGTCGTTGCGCCGCAGCCGCCGCGGCTTGACGCGCCGACGCGCTCTTGGCCTCTTGAGCCTCGATGCGCTTCGTTACGGCTTGAAGTTCTTTACGGATCTGTTGCGCGTTCGCTCGCGCGGTGTCGACTTTGGACGTCTTCTTTGCGGCCGATGCGGGTGACGCAGCAAGCAGCGGCACGAGTAGGGCTGCGGCGAGGAGAACGAGTAGGCGGCGCGTAAGGGTCGTCATAGTTCTGGGTTCCGAGCGGCGCACCATGCAACAAGTCCGTGGGTGCTGTGCTGGTACGCCCAATTCTACGACAGACTGTGGGAGATGCAACTTGAACAGCGCCCACAGACACTCGGCGGCAGGCCGCGCCGGGCCGTCGGCGTAGTGCTTTCGTCGTGTTGCGGGACTCCAATTGTTGGCGGGCCGGTACCGCCGCGCTGGGTCACCTGGACGGCACGCGTCGCAGTGATGGTCGTCGCGATTGGACTTTTGACTGCACTGGTCGCCAGCGGGCGATGACGGCGCACCCCAACTTCTCGCTTCGCCAGGCTCGTCGGCACGGTGGCCGGGGAATGGATCGACGCAAGGTCCTGCTGATCGGGTTGGCCGTCTTGCTAGTGCTGCTCGGTGTGCCCGTGTTGATGCCGGGGATGAGCGGCGCGATGTGCCATGACGGCGGGATTTTGCCTGGCGGAGGCATGGCCTGTTCGCTGTGCGCGGTACTCG
>DATFCF010000747.1:0-2659 GCA_035253445.1 Mycobacterium sp. | reverse complement strand
ATCGCCGTACACCTGCCACGGAATCACCTCGACGTCGAACTCGATGTCGTTGCGGCGTCGCCTAACTCGCTCCAGGCAGCGGTCGACGATTTCCGACATGTCAACGGGCTCGTGGATGACACCGCCCGCCTCGTCGCGGGTGAGGTCGACCAGATCGCCCACCAGCGTTGACAATTCCTCGATCTGAGCGATCACATCTGCACGCAGGTCCGCCATCTCGTCCTCGGGCAGCGGTGGTGCGCCCGGCGCCATCGACGCCATCAACAGCTCGACGTTGGTGCGCAAGGATGTCAGCGGCGTTCGCAACTCGTGGCCGGCGTCGGTGACCAGACGCGCCTGACGCTCACGCGACTCGGCCAGCGCCCTCAGCATCATGTTGAAAGCCTCGGTGAGACGGGCAAGTTCGTCGCTGCCGAACACCGGGATGGGCCGCAGATCGTCGGTGCGCGCCACCCGTTCGGCCGCCTCGGTCAACCTGGCGACCGGGCGCAAACCCGCACGGGCGACCGCGCCGCCAGCCATCGCCGCAATCACCACGCCGAGTCCGCCGACGATGAGCAGCACGGTGCCCAGCCGTCTGAGCACCTGTGTGGTCGGCCAAAGGCTCTTGGAAATCAACAGTGAGCTGCCGTTGGTCAGGTGCCTGGCCAGCACTCGCTGATGGTTGACGGTGCGCAGCGACATCAGCCACTCGCCGCGTACGACGGCCTTCTCGGGCTCGCCGAGCGGCAGCGTCTGTCCCTGTTGATTGGCGGTGTAGATGGACCGGCCCGGATTCACCAGCATCGCGTTCACGTCGGAGTAGGCAGTGCCCTCGATGGCCTTGCCCGGGTCGGCGGCCAGTGAGCCGCTGTCGATCAGCAGCTGGGCGCGACTCTTGAGTTGGTTGTCGATGTCGTCGTAGAGCGCGCGGGAGACCACCGCGTACACGGCGACGGCCATCAGCACCACGACCATCGCCACCATCGACATGGCCAGCAGCATCACGCGCCACCGCAGTGACAAGGAGCTAGTGGTCGTCAGGCCGTTGGACTGTGGCCAGAATCCCATTTTCTGGGCGGACATCAGGGTGGTGTCTCGCGCAGCACATAACCCACGCCACGCACGGTGTGGATCAGCCGCGGCTCTCCTTCCGCCTCTGTCTTGCGGCGCAAGTACCCGACATACACCTCGAGCGCGTTACCGGAGGTGGGAAAGTCGAATCCCCAGACTTCTTCGAGGATCCGGCTGCGGGTGAGCACCCGCCGCGGATTGGCGATCAGCATCTCCAAGAGCGAGAACTCGGTCCTGGTCAGGCTGATCGACCGCTGGCCACGGGTGACCTCGCGGGTGACCGGATCGAGGGACAGGTCGGAGAACGTCATCGCCGGCGACTCTGAGCCGTCGTCGGGGGTGGTGCGCCGCAGCAAGGCCCGCATCCGCGCCAGCAATTCCTCCAGGGCGAACGGCTTCGGCAGATAGTCGTCGGCGCCGGCGTCGAGTCCGGCAACACGTTCGGATACCGAGTCGCGCGCCGTCAGCACGAGGATGGGCAGGTCGTCGCCGGTGCTGCGGAGCTGACGGCACACCTCGAGGCCGTCCAGCCGCGGCATCATCACGTCAAGCACAAGGGCATCGGGCCGGTCGCTGGCGATCAGATCCAGGGCTTCGAGACCGTCCTGCGCCAGCTCGACCGAGTAACCGTTGAAGGAAAGCGACCGGCGCAGAGATTCGCGCACAGCGCGATCGTCATCAACGACAAGTATGCGCACAGCCACAGTGTCAACCCCCTGTCTGAGAGTGACCTGAGAGGCGCGCCGGGTTTCGCCTTAGCGTTTGTCGAGGTCGATCAGGCCCAGACGCGCGGCCTTGAGCAGGCGACGCGGCACTTTGTGCTGCTGGCCGGCGACGGTCACGCCGACGAGTTCGGGGCGCTTGGCCTTCCACTGCGCGCGGCGGCTACGGGTATTCGCGCGCGACATCCTGCGCTTGGGCACAGCCATGATCGAGCTCTCCTTCTCGGATGTTGCCGCGGGGGACACGAACGGCGGCGACAATTAGAAACAAGGATAACTGGCGAAGTCCCAGCGCCGAAATTGCAGCCAGGGTCGCTGTAGACGCCGCTTCACGACCCTACGTGCAATCTCGGCGCGTCGAACAGGCTAACCTACCGGTTGGTTGGGTCGATGATGACGACGACGACGGGAGTGCATGTGCCACCTGCAGTCCGCATCGGCAACTGCTCGGGCTTCTACGGCGACCGGCTGGCGGCGATGCGCGAAATGCTGACCGGCGGCGACCTCGACTACCTCACCGGCGACTATCTCGCCGAGCTGACCATGCTGATTCTGGCCCGCGACCGCGCGAAGTCCCCCGAGCGCGGCTACGCCAAGACGTTTCTCAAGCAACTCGAGGACTGCCTGGGCACCGCGCTCGACCGCGGCGTGAAGATCGTCGCGAACGCCGGCGGGCTGAATCCCGCGGGTCTGGCCGCCGCGGTGCGCGCGCTGGCCGAGCAGCTGGGGCTGTCGGCCAACGTCGCCCACGTCGAGGGTGACGACCTGGTGAGCCGCGCCGAGGAGTTCGGATTTGGCGCGCCGCCGGCGGGCTGGAGCGAAGCGACCCGAGGAACGATCCTGGCGGCCAACGCCTACCTCGGTGCCTGGGGAATCGTCGACTG
>DATFCF010000746.1:0-2012 GCA_035253445.1 Mycobacterium sp. | reverse complement strand
TGACCGTCACCTGGGCGGGCGTCACGACGCTGCTGATCGACGACGGCGAATCCGCTCTGATGACCGACGGCTTCTTCTCCCGGCCGAGTCTGCTCGAGGTCGGGCTGCGACGGTTGTCACCGTCTGAGCCGCGTATCGACGGCTGCCTGGCCCGCATCGGCGCCGACCGGCTGGAGGCGGTGCTGCCGGTGCACACCCACTACGACCACGCGATGGACTCCGCGACGGTCGCCGAGCGCACCGGGGCGCGCGTCGTCGGCGGGACGTCGGCCGTGCACCTCGGCCGCGGGCACAGGCTGCCCGAGGACCGCGTCCTCGCTGTAACGCCCGGTGAGCTGTTAGCTCTCGGCGCATATGACGTCACGCTGATCGAGGCGGCGCACTGCCCGCCCGACCGTTTTCCGGGTGCCATCACCGCGCCGGTCTGCCCGCCCGTCAAGGTATCGGCATACAAGTGCGGCGAGGCGTGGTCGACGCTGATCCACCACCGGCTGTCGGATCGGCGAATGCTGATCGTCGGCAGCGCCGGCTTCGTCCCCGGCGCGCTGGCAGGGCAACGGGCCGACGTGGTGTACCTGGGGGTCGGGCAACTCGGACTGCAGCCCGAGCAGTACCTGGTCGACTACTGGAAAGAGACCGTGCGCACCGTCGGCGCCCGCCGCGTGGTGCTGATTCACTGGGACGATTTCTTCCGCCCGCTGCACAAACCGTTGCGGGCACTGCCCTATGCGGCCGATGACCTCGATGTGTCGGTGCGCGTGCTGTCCGGGCTGGCCGCCGACGATGGCACACCGCTGCACATGCCGACCGCATGGCAGCGCACCGACCCGTGGCGCTGACGCTGGCGCTGGTCGCGCTCGTCGTGGTGCTCGGATTCGCGATGGTCCGTCCGCGGGGCTGGTCCGAGGCCGTTGTCGCGGCGCCGGCGGCCGCTCTGCTCATCGCATTCGGAGTGATCTCACTGGACGACGCGGCGGCCGAAGTCGGCCGGTTGTTGCCGGTGGTCGGCTTTCTGGCCGCAGTGCTCGTGCTGGCCCGCTTGTGCGACGACGAGGGCCTGTTTCACGCCGCCGGGGTGGCGATGGCGCGCGCAAGCTCGGCCAGTCAACACCGGCTGCTCGGCGTCGTCTTCGTGATCGCCGCCGCGACGACTGCGATCCTCAGCCTGGACGCCACAGTGGTGCTGCTGACACCGGTGGTACTGGCGACGGTGCGGGCGCTGGCCATCCCGGTGCGGGCACACGCGTACGCCACCGCTCATCTGGCCAACAGCGCCTCGCTGCTGTTTCCGGTGTCCAACCTGACGAACCTGCTGGCGTTCACCGCGGCGGGGATGACGTTCGTTCACTTCACCGCGGTGATGGCGCTGCCCTGGCTCGCCGCGATTGCCGTCGAGTTCGTCTTGCTGCGTTGGCTTTTCCGTCGCGACCTGGCGGTGAAGCCGCGCCGAGACACCATGCTCGAAGCGCCGGAAGTGCCGGTGTTCGTCCTCGTTGTGCTGGCCGCGACGCTCATCGGCTTCGCGGTGACGTCGCTGTTCGAGGTGTCGCCGGCGTGGGCGGCGCTGGCCGGTGCCGTCGTGCTGGGCGTCCGTAGCCTCGCGCAGCGCCGAAGCACGCCGGCAGGGATCCTCGACGCGCTCAACGTGCCGTTCCTGGTCTTCGTGTTGTGTCTTGGCGTGGTGGTCGATGCGTTGATGCGGCACGGTCTCGACGACGTCATGCGGGCCGTGCTGCCGACCGGAACCACCCTGGCCGCGCTGTTGGGCATCGCGGCCGTCGCGGCGGTGTTGTCCAACGTCGTCAACAACCTGCCCGCGGTGCTCGTGCTCCTGCCGCTGGTCACAGGCGCGCCTGCGATACTCGCGGTACTCATCGGGGTCAACATCGGCCCCAACCTCACCTACGTGGGATCGCTGGCGAATCTGTTGTGGCGCAGCGTGGTTCACCGAGAAGGCATACCGGCCGGCTACGTCGCGTTCACCCGTGTCGGGTTGTTCACCGTGCCGCTGA
>DATFCF010000745.1:0-8845 GCA_035253445.1 Mycobacterium sp. | reverse complement strand
CGAGCGGCACTGGCAGATCCTGATCGAACGACACGTCGCGACGGCCCATCGTCAGCACCGCCAGGTCCGGCTCTGGACGCGACATCACCTGCGCCCACACCTGCAGGGCGGGCAGGAACGCCAGCGGTGACGTCCTGGCGTACAGGCCGTCGTCGTGGGTCAGGTACGCCCCACTGCGCACGATGGTGCGCACCGACAACCCCGTCGGCCAGTCGCCGGTCAACACGTCGGCCACCGCGTCGAAGTACGTGCTGCCCCCCGCGGTCACGATGACGCGGTCCGTCTCGAACAGCGCGGCCAGCCGCACGACGGCCGCACGCATTTCCGACAGATACGACGCCACCCTGGCGACCGCCTGCGGTCCGACGTCATGTCCGAGCGCCGCCTCATATCCCGCGACACCAATTAACCGCAGTCGCGGCGAATCCACCGCAGCGCGCGCCACCTCGTCGACGGCGTCTTCCCCGCGACACCCGGTCCGCCCGCCGGACATCCCCACCTCCACGCAGACATCGACGGGCCGGACCGCCCCCGCAGCCGACAACGCCTTTGTCATCAGGTGCACTCCGCGGACCGAATCCACCCAGCACACCAGGCGGAAATCGGGATCGGTGTCCAATTCGGCTGCCAGCCAACGCAGCCCCGCCTCGTCGACAAGCTCGTTGGCCAGCACCACATCGCGTACGCCGAAGGCGCGGTAGACGCGGACGTGGCTCAGCGTGGCCGCGGTGATCCCGCAGGCGCCCGCCTGGAGCTGGCGCCAGAACAGCTGGGGAGCCATGTGCGTCTTGCCGTGTGGTGCCAGCTCCACACCGCGGTCGCGACACCAGTCAGCCATCGTGGCGAGGTTGTGCGCCAACGGTCGTGCCCGCAGCACGCAGACCGGCCCGACCGCGCCGGCCTCGATTAGATCGGGTGCCTCCGCGCAGATTTGCGCGGGCGTATGGCCCCACCACGCCGACGGCAGACCCTTGAAGCGCCAGTCCAGCAACTCGTCTGCCAACGCGGCGACCGCGGCCGCGTTGATGGGATCGGCCATGCGTTCATTTAAGCTGGCTGGTCGTGACGTCTCCTGAGCAGCCCGACACCGAGTCCGACATTCCGGAGCAGTTCCGGATCCGTCAGGGCAAGCGGGAGCGACTGCTCACCGAAGGCCGCGATCCCTACCCCGTCGAGGTCGCCCGAACACACACCCTGGCCGAGATCCGGCAGGCCTATCCTGACCTGTCCGCCAACACCGAGACCGGCCAGATCGTGGGCGTCGCGGGCAGGGTGATGTTTGCCCGTAACTCCGGAAAGCTGTGTTTCGCGACCCTGCAGGAGGGTGACGGCACCCAGCTGCAGGCCATGATCAGCTTCAACGAAGTCGGGCAGGAATCGCTCGACGCGTGGAAGGCCGACGTCGACCTCGGCGACATCGTCTATGTCCGCGGCGAAGTGATCAGCTCGCGTCGCGGTGAACTATCTGTGCTTGCCGATTCCTGGCAAATTGTTTCCAAGGCGCTGCGTCCGCTTCCTGTCGCGCATAAAGAGATGAGCGAAGAGTCGCGGGTTCGGCAGCGCTATGTCGATCTGATCGTTCGTCCCGAGGCCCGCACCATTGCTCGCCAACGCGTGGCCGTGGTGCGTGCGCTGCGCTCCGCGCTGGAGCGGCGCGGTTTTCTCGAAGTCGAGACGCCAATCCTGCAGACGTTGGCCGGTGGTGCGGCCGCCCGGCCGTTCGTAACGCACTCCAATGCGCTCGACGCGGACCTGTACCTTCGGATCGCACCGGAACTGTTCCTAAAGCGTTGCTTGGTGGGCGGTTTCGAGAAGGTGTACGAGTTGAATCGGGTGTTCCGAAACGAAGGCGCGGATTGGACACATTCACCTGAATTCGCGATGTTGGAGACATATCAGGCCTACGGGACCTACGACGATTCCGCGATCGTGACGCGCGAGATTATTCAGGAGGTCGCCGACGAGGCGATCGGTACCAGAAAGGTGCCATTGCCCGATGGCACGGTCTACGATCTGGACGGAGAATGGGCGACGGTTCAAATGTATCCGTCGTTGTCTGAAGCCCTCGGGGAAGAGATCACTCCGCAGACTCACGCCGAACACTTATGGAAGATCGCCGACCGACTCGACGTTGAGATTCCGCGTGATCGTGGTTACGGGCACGGGAAATTGGTCGAGGAACTTTGGGAGCACACGGTCGGAAACACACTGTGGGCGCCCACCTTCGTTCGCGATTTTCCGGTGGAGACGACGCCGCTGACCCGGGCCCACCGGAGCATAGAAGGCGTCACCGAAAAGTGGGATCTGTACGTCCGCCGTATCGAGCTTGCCACGGGGTACTCGGAGCTTATTGACCCTGTTATCCAACGCGAAAGGTTCGAAGCTCAGGCCCGTGCGGCGGCGGCAGGTGACGACGAGGCAATGGCTCTCGATGAGGATTTTCTCGCCGCTTTGGAGTATGCGATGCCGCCGTCGACCGGCACCGGAATGGGCGTCGATCGGTTGTTGATGGCATTGACGGGCCTGTCGATTAGAGAGACCGTTTTGTTCCCGATTGTTCGACGCCACAGCAACTGAACTGCTTCTATTCTCAAAGTTGTTGAATGGTGTGCCTTCATATGGCACATTGGTGCGGGGGTTCGAGATCTAAACTACTCATCTAGAGTTCAGGCAGAAGGGTCAGTGTGAGCTAATGGCGAAGAAAGTGACCGTCACGTTGGTCGATGATTTCGACGGCGAAGGTGCCGCCGATGAGACGGTCGAATTCGGGCTCGACGGGGTGAGCTATGAGATCGACCTTTCTTCGAAGAATGCCGCAAAGCTTCGAAACGACTTGAAGCTATGGGTCGACGCAGGCCGTCGGGTGGGCGGCCGCAGGCGCGGGCGGTCCGCTGGATCCGGACGCGGGCGTGCGGCGATCGATCGCGAACAGAGCGCCGCGATCCGGGAATGGGCGCGCCGCAATGGACACAATGTGTCCACCCGCGGACGCATCCCGGCCGATGTCATCGACGCATTCCACGCGGCAACATAATTCGCCGTTGCCAGGCCCCGCTCGTTAGCGGGGTCTGACCGCGGCGCCGATGGAAGCCCCGCCGCGGCAATGCCGAAAGCGGCTGTCGCCGCGGTCGCATCCGATAGCAACCCGATGAGCGGCGAGTCGACAGCTTGCCCCGGGGGCGATCAAGAAGAACGGGGCTCGGACGCCAAACGCAGGATGGTCGGGATAGATCCGCACCCCCACAGCAACAATCCGGTCATGGCGATGTAGACGGCGCCGACCCCGGCCGCGACGGCTACCGCCCTGGCACCCCACCGAGCGGTAGTGGCCACCACAATCGCCACGCAATAACCGGTATAGCCGGTCGACGCGAGGGTGCCCGCGGGCGCCGTCGAGCCCGAACTCTTCGGTCAGTACCGGAGGGAATAAGCCATAAGCGAACCAGGCCGGCCCGTAACACACCGCGATCAGGGACAAGCCGGCCGCGGCCAACCGAACATCTCGCGACATGACACCCCTACACTGGTCGGTGCTGCGACCGGTGACTGCCGCGTACCCAGCTGGTATGCGCGCTTTTCGCTAGCGGCGAACCGATCGCCGGTCGGCAGCGGAACGATCTACCAACTTCGCGGCGTTGCTGTGTTGCGTCTGCGCGGGAGCTCCGCGCGGTGGGGCACACGAGGCGGCCGCCCACTACAGTAGAAGGTGGGCACAGGGCACTTTCTCGAGTGCTCCAGCAGTACCCAATGGTGAGGAGAGCAGGTAACCACCGATGTTCGAACGTTTTACTGACCGCGCACGCCGCGTCGTCGTCCTGGCTCAAGAAGAGGCCAGGATGCTCAACCACAACTACATCGGGACCGAGCACATCCTGTTGGGCCTCATTCACGAGGGTGAGGGCGTAGCGGCCAAGTCGCTGGAGTCCCTGGGAATCTCGCTGGAAGGCGTACGTAGCCAGGTCGAGGAGATCATCGGCCAGGGTCAGCAGGCCCCGTCCGGCCACATCCCGTTCACCCCGCGCGCCAAGAAGGTCTTGGAGCTGTCCCTGCGCGAGGCGCTGCAGCTCGGCCACAACTACATCGGCACCGAGCACATTCTGCTCGGCCTGATTCGCGAGGGTGAGGGCGTGGCCGCCCAGGTTCTGGTCAAGCTGGGCGCCGAGCTCACCCGAGTGCGCCAGCAGGTCATCCAGCTGCTGAGCGGCTACCAGGGCAAGGAGACCGCGGAAGCCGGCACCGGCGGCCGCGGCGGTGAGGCGGGCAACCCGTCCACCTCGCTGGTGCTGGACCAGTTCGGCCGCAACCTGACCGCCGCCGCCATGGAGGGCAAGCTCGACCCCGTCATCGGCCGCGAGAAGGAAATCGAGCGGGTGATGCAGGTTCTGTCCCGTCGCACCAAGAACAACCCGGTGCTGATCGGCGAGCCCGGCGTCGGCAAGACCGCCGTCGTCGAGGGTCTGGCCCAGGCCATCGTGCACGGCGAGGTCCCCGAGACGCTGAAGGACAAGCAGCTCTACACGCTTGACCTCGGCTCACTGGTGGCCGGCAGCCGCTACCGCGGTGATTTCGAGGAACGCCTGAAGAAGGTGCTCAAGGAGATCAACACCCGCGGCGACATCATCCTGTTCATCGACGAGCTGCACACGCTCGTCGGTGCGGGCGCCGCCGAAGGCGCGATCGACGCCGCAAGCATCCTCAAGCCCAAGCTGGCCCGCGGTGAGCTGCAGACCATCGGTGCCACCACGCTCGACGAGTACCGCAAGTACATCGAGAAGGACGCCGCCCTGGAGCGCCGGTTCCAGCCGGTGCAGGTCGGTGAGCCGACGGTCGAGCACACCATCGAGATCCTCAAGGGTCTGCGCGACCGCTACGAGGCGCACCACCGCGTGTCGATCACCGACGGCGCGATGGTGGCGGCGGCCACCCTGGCCGACCGCTACATCAACGACCGCTTCCTCCCGGACAAGGCGATCGACCTGATCGACGAGGCCGGTGCCCGGATGCGGATCCGTCGCATGACCGCGCCGCCAGACCTGCGCGACTTCGACGAGAAGATCGCCGAGGCGCGTCGCGAGAAGGAGTCCGCGATCGACGCGCAGGACTTCGAGAAGGCGGCGAGCCTGCGTGACAAGGAAAAGCAACTGGTCGGGCAGCGTGCTGAGCGTGAGAAGCAGTGGCGCTCAGGCGATCTCGACGTGGTCGCCGAGGTCGACGACGAGCAGATCGCCGAGGTGCTGGGCAACTGGACCGGCATCCCGGTGTTCAAGCTGACCGAGGAGGAAACCACTCGGCTGCTGCGCATGGAGGACGAGATCCACAAGCGGATCATCGGCCAGGAGGACGCCGTCAAGGCGGTTTCGAAGGCGATCCGCCGCACCCGCGCGGGGCTGAAGGATCCCAAGCGCCCGTCGGGCTCGTTCATCTTCGCCGGCCCGTCCGGCGTCGGTAAGACCGAGCTGTCCAAGGCGCTGGCCAACTTCCTGTTCGGCGACGACGACGCGCTCATCCAGATCGACATGGGCGAGTTCCATGACCGCTTCACCGCGTCGCGGCTGTTCGGTGCCCCTCCGGGCTACGTCGGCTACGAAGAGGGCGGCCAGCTGACCGAGAAGGTCAGGCGCAAGCCGTTCAGCGTGGTGTTGTTCGACGAGATCGAGAAGGCCCACCAGGAGATCTACAACAGCCTGTTGCAGGTGCTCGAGGACGGTCGTCTGACCGACGGTCAGGGTCGCACGGTCGACTTCAAGAACACGGTGCTGATCTTCACGTCGAACCTCGGCACGTCCGACATCTCCAAGGCGGTCGGCCTGGGCTTCACCCAGGGCGGTGGCGAGAACAACTACGAGCGGATGAAGCAGAAGGTCAACGACGAGCTGAAGAAGCATTTCCGCCCGGAGTTCCTCAACCGCATCGACGACATCATCGTCTTCCACCAGCTGACTCGCGACGAGATCGTCAAGATGGTGGAGCTGATGATCGGCCGGGTGGAGAAGCAGCTCAAGAGCAAGGACATGGCCATGGAGCTGACGGACAAGGCCAAGTCCCTGCTGGCCAAGCGCGGGTTCGACCCCGTGCTCGGCGCGCGGCCGCTGCGTCGCACCATCCAGCGCGAGATCGAGGACGCACTGTCGGAGAAGATCCTGTTCGAGGAGGTCGGACCCGGCCAGCTCGTCATGGTCGATGTCGACAACTGGGATGGCGAAGGCTCCGGCGAAGACGCGGTGTTCACCTTCACCGGCACCAAGAAGCCGGCCAAGGCGCCCGAACCGGACCTGGCGCAAGCCGGTGCCGCCGGCGCACCCACCGCGGCCGGCACCGAGTAAGCACGTGGGCCCCCGCGCACGCTGGGGACACGCGAAGGCTCCCGAAACCCAGGGTTTCGGGAGTTTTTGCGTTCGTTCGCCGGTATTCCATGCTGAGGAGTCGTGACCAGCTCGTTCTGGTGGGACCTTGTGATCGGCATCGCCGCCGCGCTCGTGCTGGCGTGGGTGGCGCTGGTGATCGCACTTGCGACGCTGCGGCCGCGGGGTGGGATGCTTCGCGAGGCGGTGCGGATCCTTCCCGACGTGCTGCGCCTGATTCGTCGCCTGGCCGCCGATCGCACCCTTGCCCGCGGTGTCCGCATCCGGCTGGCGCTGCTGCTGGCGTATCTGGCGATGCCGATCGACCTGATCCCGGACTTCGTCCCGGTCCTTGGCTACGCCGACGACGCGATCATCGTGACCGCGGTCCTTCGCAACGTGGTGCGCCGCGCCGGGATCGACGCCGTCCGCGCGAACTGGCCAGGAAGCGATGACGGGTTCGCCGCCCTCGTTCGCCTGACCGGTCTGCCCCATGCAAACAACGACAACCGCTAGACGCGTTGTTTAGGATGCTGATGTAATCGGCGGGCGAAGGAATCTGGTGAAAATCCAGAACGGTCGCGCCACTGTGGACAGTCAGACCCGACGCCCGTCGTCACCCTTTTGAACTGGGACGCGAAATCCCGGAAAGGAACACCGGATATGACCACTCCTGGTAAGGCATCGACCGCGAGGGCAGCCGCCGTCGACCTGTCGGCAACGAAGGCGGCCCTATGGCTGTCGCTTACCGCATTCCTCGCGCTTTTCGTGCTCTACTTCGTCGGGCTCGACCAGGGCGCGACGTCAGTGTTCGGCAACAACACCTATGTGCACGAATTTGTGCACGACGCGCGCCACCTCCTCGGCTTCCCGTGCCACTGAGCGGCGCGGACGGCTACTGACACATGGAAAAGCGAATAATCGCGCGCGGTCTATTGGCCGGCGCAATAGGTGGTGTGCTGGCATTTCTTTTCGCCCGCATTTTTGTGGAGCCGGTGATCGATCGTGCGATCGCGTACGAGGACGCGGCCGCGGAGGCGGCGGCACACGATCACGGCGGCCACGAGCACGGCGTCGAGTTGATCACTCGCGGCGTGCAGGCAAATGTCGGTCTTGGCTTTGGAGTCATCGGGTTCGCGGTCGCGATGGGCGCGCTGTTCGCCGTCGCGTACTGCGTGGCGTACGGCCGCGTCGGTAGCATCTCGCCGCGGCTACTGTCGGTGCTACTGGCCGGCGGGATGTTCTTGTCGCTCTACGTCATTCCGTTCCTGAAGTATCCGGCCAACCCGCCCGCCGTCAGCCTCGACGAAACCATCCAGCAGCGCACCCTGCTGTACCTGCTCATGGTGGTGTTGTCGGTGGCCCTGCTGGTCGCTGCGGTGTATGCAGGGCATCGGCTGGCACCGCAGCTGGGTGCGTGGAATGCCACGCTGGTCGCAGCGGGTGGCTATGTGGTGGCTGTCGCGGTCGTCATGCTGGTGCTGCCGGCCATCCACGAGACACCGGGCGACTTCCCCGCCGAGGACCTCTACGAGTTCCGGCTGTATTCACTGGGCACGCAGTTGGTGCTGTGGGCGGCCATCGGCTTGGTCTTCGCGCCGTTGGTGGCGCGGTTGCTCGGTGAGACGCGGCGGGCGGAGACAATCAGCGCGTGAGCGAGGTCGTCCGGCTGACCCTCGTATCCCACGCCTCGACGGATGCGATGGCAGCCGGACGGTTTCCCGTCGACGAGCCGCTCAACGCCGTCGGCCACCGACAGGTCGACGCGTCGATCGACCTCGGTGTCACCGAACGGTCGTTCTGCGGGCCGGAGAAGCGGGCCAGGCAGACGGCTGAACTGCTCGGCCTGCACGCCAGCACCGAACCGCGGCTGGCGGACCTGGACTGCGGCAGCTGGCGCGGCGAAGTGTTGGGCGGTGTGCCTCCAGCAGACCTGGCGGTTTGGCTGACGGACCCGACCCGGGCGCCGCACGGCGGCGAATCGGTCATCGGGCTGATCGACCGAGTACGCGGGTGGATGGATTCGCTGACCACGCGGCGCACCCGGCTCGTCGCGGTGACCCACCCCGCGGTGATCCGGGCCGCGATTCTGGTTACGCTCGATGCTCCACCGAAGTCGTTCTGGCGCATAGACATTGCGCCGGTGAGCCGGACAGTGCTGCACTTCCGCGGGCATGCCTGGACGCTGCGCTCCAGCAGGTAGCTCAGCCAGTCGGCGCGAGGTCGAAGGCTTGGTGCACGATGGACAACAGCCAAGCCGCCGCGGTCGGGCTCTGGTAGCGCGGCCAGTTCAGCTGGAAGCTGACCACCCACGGCTGGCCGGTGTGGTCTTCTGCGTACCAGCTGAATGTCAGGTCGCCGGGCAGGTTTCCGCCCTTGGCCCCGATGTAGGGCCATTTCGTTTTGTCGAGTTCGATGCCCGGAATGGCCGAAAGGATCTGCCTAACCGGTGCCGCCTTGCCGACGGCGGAGGCCTGCAGCGCGGCGTGCACGCGGCAGATGTC
>DATFCF010000744.1:0-3913 GCA_035253445.1 Mycobacterium sp. | reverse complement strand
GTCATCAAGAGCGCCGACTGGGTCATCGATCTGGGGCCCGAGGGGGGCGACGGCGGCGGCATGGTCATCGTCGAGGGGCCGCCCGAGGTGGTGGCCAAGACGCCGGACAGCTACACCGGCAAGTTCCTGGCCGACGTGCTGGCCAAGTAGATCCTCACCGCAGGATCACTGCCTGGATCTCCTCCACGGGGAAGTCCTCGATGCGGCCGACGGTTCGACCCTCCGGGGCACTTCGGAAATGAGCGGGGTGTAGGCATCCGCGGCGCGGCACAGGGGCTCTGCGAACTTGATGGTGTCTAAGCGTCAAGTACGGGAGAGCCCCTGTGGAAGTCGACCCTACGCGCATGTGCGAGCTGCTGGTCGGACTTCCCGACGTGGTCGTCATCGGCGTGGCCGACAAGGACCCCGAGGAGCCGCTCCGGGTGCACGTCGAGCTGCGAAACGGGCGTCAGTCCTGCGCCGGCTGCGGAGCGGCAGCCCGGGTCAAGGAACGGCCGGAGGTGGAGCTGGTCGACCTTCCGGTGTTCGGCCGCAGGGCCCGACTGGTGTGGCGCAAGCACCGTCTGGCCTGTGTCCAAGCCGGCTGTGCGGTGGCGACCTGGACCGTCGAGGACTCCTCCATCGCCGCACCCCGGCTCGGGCTCACCGATCGGGCCGGGCGGTGGGCGACCAGACAGGTCGGACGCTGGGGTCGCACGGTGAACGAGGTGGCGGGCGATCTCGGCTGTGACTGGCACACCGTCAACGACGCGGTGATCGCCTACGGCACCGCCCTCGTCGACGACCCCGGTCGGATCGGCCGGCCCACCGCTTTGGGCCTGGACGAGACGCTGTTCTGCCGCCAGGGACCGTGGCGCACCCAGTGCTGGTCGACCTCGATCGTCGATGTCGCCGGCGGCCAGCTGCTCGACGTCGTCCCTGGTCGCAGCGCTGCGGAGCCGTGTCGGTGGCTGGCCGGGCGGGGCCAGGAGTGGCTCGAGGGCATCGCCTGGGCAACCTTGGATCTCTCCGGTCCCTATCGCTCGGTGTTCGACACGATGCTGCCCGACGCGGTGCAGATCGCCGATCCATTTCATCTCGTGAAGCTGGCCAACTCGAAGCTGGACGAGTGCCGGCGGCGGGTCCAGAACGAGACCCTCGGCCACCGGGGCCACAAGTACGACCCGCTGTATCGCTCCCGGCGGCTGCTCACCCGGGCCGACGAAAGACTGCAGGACCACGGCCGCACCAAGCTGCTCGGGCTTCTCGACGCCGGCGATCCTCGGGGCGAAGTGCGCACGGCATGGCACGCCAAAGAGGTCGTCCGCAGCATCTACGAGCACCACGACGCCGACCTGGCCTTGGCTTTCGTCGAGCGCCTCGGCCAAGACCTGCAGGACCGCTCCTGTCCCGTCGAGGTGCGCTCTCTGGGTCGGACCATCCTTCGCTGGAAGCACCAGATCGCCGCGTGGCACCAAGCCCATCTCAGCAACGGGCCCACCGAGGCGGCCAACAACCTGATCAAGCGCATCAAGCGCGTGGCGTTCGGCCTGCGGCGGTTCCGCAACCACCGCATACGCGTCCTGCTCTACGCCGGCCGTCCCAACTGGGACCTACTCGCCACGGTCGCGCCCCGCTGAAATCCGAAGAGCCGGTTTACGGCGAGCCGGAGGTGATGAAACCACTTGATGCACGATCCCAAGGAGGCTTTGAAGCGCATGTCAACGGCCCCACCTTTCAATGAACCGCGGCATGGAAGTGCCACCGGCCAGATAGTTCACCTTCCTGAAACCACCGCCACAATGGTGCTTCGAAGAGACTTAGCCTCCTTTATCTTCACCGGGGGCAGTACCTTCCCTTTTCCCGTTATCCGGGTCCCTATCAGCTATCGGAGTCCCAGTGGATTTCGTAACGTGCTCGTCGCCAGCGCTGCCAAGTACTGCACCGGCAACCGCGCCCGAGGTTCCGGCGAGTCCCCGGGCGACGCTTGCTGTCTGCGCCGAACCAAAATAGAAGGCCGAGATCGCCACAACCAAGGTACTCACTGTCGTGACAAGCTGCTTTCCAATATCCACGGTGGCTGGGCTCTTGTCGACCTTTCTTACGACCGTACAAAATGTCTCCTGGGTGGCGCCCGTCGCCGAAGTTGTGGTGGTTGTGCAGGTCTTGCCCAATATGTCGGTCCCTGCGATCTGGTTGGCTTGCTCGGGTGTCAAATCCGGAATATTGCGCAAGTCATATCCAATATTCGCCTGAATAAGTACGCTCAACATAGCGAAGACCAGAATCAGCATTAGAGCGATGATCGCACTTATACTGCCACTTGGCAGGCCCAGCGCGTGGACCTCATTCGTCAAGCCCATCCGCTTGAATAAGCCAATCAGCACCGCCATAACAAGTATAAGTGCGACGACGCCGGCAACTAATACGAGCGGAAATAGGACCTCAGTGTATGCAGCGCCCTTAGTGTTGAGGAAAGAGACGAAAAAGGGCAGCGATGCAATAGAGGCAGCCCCAAACAGGCCGGAAAGAAAGAGCATTAACCCGAACCGCTCGGACTTGCCTGCAGGGGTCCGCGTCATCCTGGTGACTACCTTCCGTAGAAGAGAACTCAGCCTTACCTTCGCTTTCGCCAAACGCCGCACGGCTGTACGTTAGCCGTTCCTGACCTTGCATAGACCTTGTCGATCGATGACCACCATTTGCGGGAGCTTGGGGCTTCGGCGCCGCGGGCGCCGGAGGTCCGAGCGAGCCGCTGTTTGCCCGTTGCGACGGCCGGCCGGAGCGGAGCGCACAACGCGCGGACCGCACGCTCCCGGGCGATCCGGCGTCGTCGTAGGCGCCAGTCCCGGCAATTCCGGACTGCGTCGTGACCTGGGGTGGAAGCGGGCAAGCCCGCAGAGCCGATGCCGCACGTACAACCGTGTTCCGATAGCATTAAGTGGCGGCACATCGACGCGAGACGCGCAGGAGCCGGCTGCGTGGAGCAACAAATAGTCCGCCCAGTCCGTCGGCCCCCACGCAGATAGTACGAGATGAGGCGCTGCGAATGGCAGAGGACCCCCTACGTGAGTTGTGGGAGCGAGCGTTACGGCACAAGGTCGTCTTGTACACGTCGGCTGCATGTCTCGTTCTCGGCGCCGCTGCGGGGACTGCCAACCAAGTGTTCGATTTGCAGGACAAGTTGTTTACTGATGGGGCCTCGACGACCTTGGTCCCCTCGACGACCACGTCGCCGTCCTCAACGCCTGCCGTGTCTTCGACCTCGACCTCGACCCAGGATCTGAATCGATCGGTCCTAGCGCCGAGCGTTGTTACAGCCAAGGTGCTTGATCCAGGTCACGTGCGAGTGGAGTGGAGAGACAACTCTGCGAACGAGGACGGCTTTGTCGTGTCCAACGGAGTCGCAGATGTTGGAAGGACTCTCCCGAACGTCACCTCGCTTGACACGTCCACCGTGGAGGGCGGAACTCTCTGCTTCTCCGTGAGGGCGGCCAGGGGTTCAAGCGGATCGGAGCCGTCGCCGCCCAGTTGCGCCACCTCTCGGCGATCTACGGGACACGTAGGAGGCTTGCCGTACCTGCGCGGCTACTGTGAGTCAATTGGGTATGAGAACAACGTGCTGTCTAGATCACCATTGGGTGACTATGCCGCGTGGGATAACTGGCGATGTGTAAGAGGCAACGAGCGAGTTCCGCTCGACCTTGACGCTGCGTGTCGCTATCAGTACCATCGAAACGACGTATTTGGAGAGCCGACAAATTCTAGCAATGCTGCGACATGGTGGTGCTATGCAGCTATATAGTAGCAAGACGATATCCTGATGTTCATGCTACCCGACTGGGACGGCCTAGGCTGAACACCGAAGGCAGCTGTCAACACCTTCTGTGGGCTCCGTCGATGGCTGGCTTAGCAGCCCGAATGTGTGCCGTGG
>DATFCF010000743.1:0-3286 GCA_035253445.1 Mycobacterium sp. | reverse complement strand
TGTGCTGCGCTCGGCGCACGTCGGTTGGGCTGTGGCCGAGGGTCTGTTCGGCGTTTTGGAGTTCCATCTAGCCGAACGTTCGCCCGTCAGCGGCCCACGCATCGGTTCCACCCATGAGATAAGCGACATCGCTAAATCCGGCTCGTTGCAGCGAACGTGCCGCTTCTTGACTCATCCGACCCGTCCGGCAATACAAAGCGAGCGGAGTCGTGCGATCCCGCGGGAGCCGTGTATCTCCGACGATGGAATCGAACGGGATCGACTCGTCCGTCCCGGCAATCAGTCGGCCTCCCGCATGGACGTTGATCACGAACACACCAGGCGAGGCCAGGCGCGACGCGAACGCAGCCACACGAAGCCCACGCGGCGGGTTCGACTCGGCCATGCCTGGCATATCCGACATGCCGCTGCCGGTGAACTCACCCAGCAGCCGCCATCCGAAAAACCCGGCGACGATCGTTGTGACGACGGCGAAGAGAATGACGACCCGTCTTCCGTCTGAGCCCTCGAAGACCGGTGCACTGTCCCGTGCTTCCACGCCGCGACTCTACGACACGGTGTAGTTGCCGACACCATCGCGTGGCCGAGGTACTACTACTCTGTGTCGTAGATACTCTGCCAAGCTAGATCGGAGCCGCTGATCGTGTTCGGGGCGATCTCATATTCGCCGTTGGTGCGAATCCACATCGGGCCGCTCGCGGTCTCACCGCACGGCATCTTCATCGTTGTCGGCTTCCTGTTCGGCGCGCGTTTCCTGCTGCGCGATACCCGTCAGCACGGCATCGCCGATGACGACATGCAAAGCGTGCTGACGCGGGCCGCGCTCGGCGCTCTTGTCGGGGCGCGTCTCGTCTACGTCGTCAACCACTTTGGTTCCTACGACTCGATCGCCGAAATGTTGCGCGTATGGGAAGGCGGCATCAGCCTGCTGGGTGGCATCTTCGGCGCCCTCGTTGCTGCCGTGCCCGAAGCCCGCCGTCGCGGACTGCGCTTCTTTCCGCTCATGGACCTCGTCGCCCCCTGGCTGCCCCTCGGCATCGCCGTTGGACGAGTCGGAGACCTGATCATCGGCGACCACCTCGGCGCACCGACCTCGCTGCCTTTCGGGTTCCGGTGCCCCGACATCGTCGATGTGGGTCGGACGGTCGGCTCAGCGTGCCCAGCGGGACAGGTAGTTCATCTCACGGCTGCGTATGACCTCGTCATCGCCGCGGTTGTGGCCGCAGCGCTCATCGCTCTACGCCGAGTGAAACTGCGCCTTGGTACGCGGACCCTGTTGCTGGCGATCGGGTACGGCGCGGGCCGTTTCGCGTTCGATTTCCTTCGCGAGGACACTCGCCGGCTCGGTCTGACAGGTAGCCAGTGGACCGCGTTCGCGGTCGCCTCAGCCTCGGTCGCGCTGCTCGCGGTTCGGCGTCGCCGCGATCTTCCGATCAGCGCGACAGCGGCACCCGGTGTGGACGACGCGGTTTCTGTCGCCGATCTGTGACAACGCCCGGTGACTGGTTTGCCCGATCAGTCCTGCCGTCTGGCGTCGGTCATCCTCGGGTACGGCCACTGCTTCTAACTACGCGTTGTAGGAGAGAACCATGTCGGTTGTTCAAGAAATGCTGCGTAGCAGCCCCACCCAGTCGGCGTACCCCGCAAACGATCTCGCGGCGTGCATCGAGGCGTGCCTGGAGTGCGCCGAGGCGTGCACGGCCTGCGCCGACGCCTGTCTGGGCGAAGAAATGGTCGCCGAACTCCGGCGTTGCATCACCGTCGACCTTGGCTGTGCCGACGTGTGCGCCGCGACCGCCGCCGTCCTCTGCCGGCAGACCGAGCCAGACCCCCAACTGACTCGTGCGGTGCTCGACGCGTGCCGCGAGGCGTGTCGCGTCTGTGCGGAGGAGTGCGAGCGTCACGCCGACATGCACGAACACTGCCGAGTCTGCGCCGAAGCTTGTCGCCGTTGCGAGCAGGCGTGCGAAGCCTTGCTGTCTACCTAGACCTTCGTCTGCGGCGGCGCCGCTTGCGGCGGTTCGCGCCAAACATCAGAACGAGTACCGCGGCGCCAACTGACACCGCGACGACGGCCGTCTTTGTCCCCCCGGCGGCCTTGGCCGGGGTCACATCGGGCGATCGGCTTTGGGTCGTGGTGGTCGTCGAGCTGATTGGGGGTGTCACGTCGAGGGTCGCTACGAGAAGAGCGGAATCGGTGGCTCGGTCGACCGGCAACCCCAGAGCGAGACGATCGGTGCTGATGGCGAGGCCGAGGGACTGCCCGAGTTCCACGTAGCGGCCGGCTGGACCAGCGGCGACGGAAACGGGTTCGTCCCAAACCTCGCGATCGCGGGCTCGTAGCGAGAACGAAACGTTGCCGCCGGCGAGCCCCGCCGATAGAAGCCACAACCGTCCGGCGCGGTCGAACGCCAGGCGCGGAAACAGCTCCATGGTTCCCGGTTGCGCGGGAGGCGTCGCGGCCTGCCACGGCGCTTGGGCCGTGCGCACGAATACGAGCGGGGCGACGCCTCCGGGCGCCGGCTGGGCGTAAGCGACCGCGACCGAGCCGGTTCGGCTGGTCGTAATGGACGGGATGGGCGCAAACAACCCGCCAAGTCCTGTCAATCGAAATGGGAGGTCGGCCGACTCGGCAAGGATCTCCGGGCTTGTGAAAGCGCTGCTCTGTCGTGTGGCGATCGTGAGCCGACTTCTCCTTCCGGGTTCATGTTCGCCCATGGCCACGAGAAGGTTGCCGCCTCGATCGATCGCGAGCGACGTCCCGAACACCGCAGGGAAACCCGACGTCGGCACGCGTTCAGGCGGCGAAAACTCTGCGTGGTCCGTGGCGATGGCGACCATCGCGGATGAAGCAGCCGGTAGTCCGCGGCACGATGCTCCGGGCCCCGACGATTCGGTCCAAGCCACGTAGCTCTTGTTCCGCTCCCGGTCGAGGACAAAGCCGGCGCGGTCCACGAATGCGCCGTCGGCGCGAGCGTCGCGTGCGAGCCGATACGAGATGGTGGTGCCCGAGACGCGGGCAAGGAAGATCGCGCTGCCTGGTTGGCAATGTGGTTGACCGGACCCGGACGCGCCGCCGGCGACAAGGAGCGTGCCGTCCGCTGCGAATTGCAGGACAGGGTCGTAGCTCTTGGCGAAGCCCTCGGGCCGGACCGTGAGCGGCGCCGACCACGTTTGGCCTCCATCGTCGCTCGTCGTTACGAGGATTCGTGCCGGGTTGAGGTACGGGTCGGCTGCTGCGGCGATGCGGCTGGGGTTGCGCGGGTCGACCGCGATCGCTGGTTCG
>DATFCF010000742.1:0-4913 GCA_035253445.1 Mycobacterium sp. | reverse complement strand
GCGCTCGAAGGACTTGACCTCAAGTTTGGTTGAGGGAGCAGACTTCACGCATGTCCGACACCATCATGCAGATCAATGACGATCTCTTTCAGACCCGCATGGATTCTCCCTTTCCGGGATTGACCACACACGCGTATCTGTGGCGGCGTCCGCAGGGCAACGTGCTCTTCTACAGCCCCGCCACCGATGCCGACTTCGACGCTATCGATGAACTCGGCGGGGTTGCCGCTCAGTACCTTTCGCACCTCGACGAGGCCGGCCCCAACCTGGCCAGGATCGCCGACCGCTTCGGTTCCCGATTACACGCCCCCGCAGCCGAACTGGACACCATCGAGAAACACGCGCACGTGGATACGCCAGTGGCCGGCCGCAGGTACGTCGACGCCAACGGTGTGGAAGTGATTCCCACACCGGGTCATTCGGCCGGGAGCAGCTGTTACCTCGTGACGGGGGCCGGCGGAACCACGTACCTGTTCACCGGCGACACGATTTTTCCGGCCGGCGACGGCACGTGGGCAACCTTCCTGGTTCCCGGCCGTGGTGATGCCACACAACTGACGGCCAGTGTGAAGCTGCTGAGCAGCGTACAGCCCGATATCGTCATCTCGAGCGCCTTCGCCGGAGACACGGCCCTCGAAGCGGTCGATGGCCGTCGCTGGGCGCAGATCATCGACCAAGCCTCGGCGAGTGTGCCGACCTAGGACTCCTTGCGTGGCGGCCGTTGGTTAGTCGGGTCGGGATCGACGAATAATCGCGACGGCGGGCTCCGGGTATGTGTCGTGCCAGCTCCACCAGTCGTACGGTGGGCTCTGCGGATACCCTTCCGGTGAGTCTTCCCAATCCTCTTGGCGCCCAAGCGCAGTCATGTCGAGCAAGTTCCAGGTGTTCACGAACGCCTCGTCGCCACGGCCGCTGATGAAATACGTGCGGAACACGCGGTCGCCGTCGCGAATGAACGCGTTGGTGCCGTGCCACTCGTCGACGCCGAAGTCCTTGTCGAAATCGTCGGTGATGGTGTACCACGGGATGTGCTGCCAGCCCATCTTCGCCTTGATCCGCTCGAGTTCGGCCTGCGGTGCACGCGTGGCGTAGACGAAGGTCGTGTTGCGCGCATTGAGGTGGGCCAGATTGGGAACGTGGTCAGCCATCAACGAGCAGCCCTCGCATCCGTGTTCGGGCCAGTCGCCCGTGCCGGGTTCGATGAATGCGCGGTACAGGATCAGCTGGCGGCGACCGTCGAACAGATCGAGCAGGCTTGCCTTGCCGCCGGATCCGTCAAATACGTACTCCTGCTCCACCGCCTGCCATGGCATCCGGCGGCGCTGCGCGGCCAGCGCGTCCTTGGCACGCATCACCTCTTTTTCCTTGACCAGCATCTCGTGCAGGGCTGCCTGCCACTCCTGTGCCGATACGACCGGTGGTGTCTTCATTACTGTTGTCTCCCTTCTGCTTTCGATACTCAGCTCAGCTTGTCGGAGCGTCCGGATTCAAGTCGCGACCATTGGGCTATCGGACGGCCGTTAGTACGCACTCGTTCGCTGTCGTTGGCGATCTGGCGTACCGGCCAGCCGGTGGGCGAGTCTTCCCACGCCTCCTGTCGTCCGTAGACGGTGAGGTCCATGAGCGCGAAGCTGTAGTCCATCGCCTCTACGCCGCGGTAATTCGTCCAATAGGTTTCGAAGACGCGGTCGCCGTCCCGCAGGTAGCAGACCAGGTGCATCAACCCGATTTGGCGCCCCTCGAGCAGCGTGTCGAGGGAGCCCTGCGCCGAGTACCACGGCATGTCCCAGCCCATGAAGTCGCGGTAGCGGCTGCTTTCGTCATACGGGCCCTGACAGAAGACCGAGTAGGTGATGTCACGAGAATGCAGATAGGACAGCTCCGCGACGTGGGTGGTGCACCACGTGCACCCTTCGCACTGCTCGGCAGCCGGATGACCGGTGTGCCACATGAAGTAGTAGGCGATCAGTTGGCTGCGGCCCTTGAACGCGTCGAGCAATGTGGCGTGACCGTTGGCGCCGATGAGCGGCGTTGTCGCGTCCACCTCGACCATCGGCAACCGGCGCCGGGCCGCCGCGATCGCATCTCCTTCGCGGGTGTGTGCCTTTTCGCGGACCCGCAGCGCATCGAGTTCGGTTTGAAAGGCCGCTCGGTCGACCAATCGAGGCGTGGCGCTCATGATTGTTCGAGCGCCGTCTTGAGGTTGGACAGCTTCCAGGGCCAGCCGCCGGAGATCAGGTCGCGCACGGTGCTTTCGGATTCGAAGTCGCCGTGGATGACCGTCAGTTTCACCTGGCCGTCGTCGACCGGCTCGATGTCGAAGGACACCTTCGAGCGCTTCTCGGCAGCGGCCTTGGCGATGGCTTCCCCGCTCAATCCCAGCGTGCTGAGTTCAGGCACAAACGTGTGGAACGTAAAGGCGAGCCGGCGGAATGGATCCGATTCGAGGATGACCTGCTCAGGATGCTCGATCTTCAGGCCGCGGTCTTCCCATATATAGGTCGAGCCCTTCTCCCAATCCGACACCATCGCATGGCCCATGTAGCGGGCCGAGAACGCCGGGTCGGTGATTGCTTGCCAGAGCCGCTCCGGCGTGGTTCGGATGTAAGTCGTGTAGACGAATTCGGCGGTGCTGCTCATTACTTCGGTCTCCAATGCGGTTTTCAAGTCGGCGAGCGTTTGCACCCGCGACCGGTCATATTGATGGATCCAGCGATCGGCGATGGCGTTGATCGGCTCGGCATTGAGGTGGTGCAGCTTTTCTCTCCCCCGCCACACAGTGGTGACCAGGTTTGCGGCCTCGAGCACGGCCAGGTGCTTGCTGACCGACTGGCGTGCCATCGACAGCCCGGCGCACAACTCCTGCAGGTTCTGCCCGTTGCGCACGTTGAGGCTGTCAAGAAGCAGACGCCGACTCGGATCCGCCAGCGCCTTGAAGACCTCGTCCATCTCTGCCATCTCTATTTCATGCAGTCGACTGGCTGCACTTCCTACCATAGGCAGCCATTTGGCTGCATGTCAAATCGGTCGAGGTGTGGCAGGCTCACCTGTGTGGACCTGCCGCAGCCCGAGCCGGGAATTCCGCACTTGGCGGACGTTGTGCCGTCGGTGCTCGGCGCGATGGGAGTCGACGGCTTTCGCAGCGTCATTCCCCTGCCCGGTGACATCGCTGGGGCGTGCGTACTTCTCATCGACGGACTGGGCGCCGAACTGCTTGATACCTATGCCGCCGATGCCCCGGTGCTCGCCGGGCTGGGCGGCGCCACCTTGCAGGTCGGATTCCCGTCCACGACGGCCGCGGGCCTGGCCGCGGTGGGCACCGGCTGCCGCTCCGGCGAGCACGGTGTGGTCGGCCTGTCGTTTCGGCTGCCCGGCACCGGCTTGATCAACGCCCTCCGCTGGCGTCCACACCCCTGGGGGGACGACCTTCGCGACTCTGCACCGCCCGAACAGGTACAACCCCTGCCGACCACCTTCGAGCGGGCCGTATCAGCGGGAGTGTCGGTCAGCGTCGTCTCCGGCGCGGAGCACGCCCGTTCCGGGCTGACTCGCGCCGTACTGCGTGGCGGTCGCTACGTCGGCGTACACGCCCTCGGCGATCTGGCCGAGTGTGTGCGGTCCGCAATCGTCGACCGGGGGTTCTGCTACGGATACCACGGCGAGCTGGACCTGCTCGGACATCTGTACGGCCCGGGTTCGCCGGCGTGGCGGATGCAGTTGCGCCAGGTCGACAGGTTGGTGGAGTCCATCATGGAAGGCCTGCCGCCGGGAGGCCTGCTCGCAGTGGTGGCAGATCACGGCATGGTCGCCGTCGAACCCCAAGACATCGTGGACATCGACGAATGCCCGCCCCTGTTGGACGGTGTGGACGCTATCGGTGGTGAGCCGCGGGCCAGGCATGTTTACGTCCGCGATGGCGCCGAGAACGCCGTGCTCGCTGCATGGCGCGAATCGCTAACAGATCGGGCATGGGTGGTGTCCCGCGAGGAGGCCATCGCCGCCGGTTGGTTCGGCGATCGGGTTAGTGACGAGGCTCACCATCGCATCGGCGACATTGTCGCGGCGGCCCGCAGGTCAGCGGCGATGATGCGGCGCAAGGTCGAGCCGTTGGAATCGTCGCTGATCGGCCATCACGGGTCGCTGACCAGCGCCGAGCAGCGAGTGCCGCTGCTGGTGACGCAGGGCTGACGCGATATCGCGCCGCGGTCGGCTAATTCATTGCTGTCCAAGCACTTTCGCATGTCCTGTGCTCGATCGCTGCTAATCGCAACCTGAAAAACAGTCTTTGCCAAAAGAAGTCGTTCATGCGAAATGTTGGTTTCCGACAGTTGTTTGCGAATCACTTCCTTACGCAAAGGATCCCGTGAAATGGCTAATAGGCGGGACGTATTGTGAAGGGCGTCACAGATTTTGGTGGGTTACAAAATCCTCTGTTAACGTCCGGCCGCATGTTTGCTATCGCCACGCTGCTGACGCTTGTCAACCAGGTGTCGGGCACGCCGTACATCTCGGGCGGGGATTCCCCTGCGGGAACGGATTGTTCGGGCCTGGTCTCCTGGGTGACTAACGCTGCGACCGGAAGGCCGATCTACGGGGATCGGTTCCACACCGGCAATATTGAAGGCGCACTGCGCGCACGAGGCTTTCAGTACGGGACACAGCCCGGTGCACTGGTCGTCGGATGGAACAGCGGTCATACCGCCGCGACACTGCCTGATGGCACTCCGGTGTCATCAGGCGAAGGTGGCGGGGTGAAGGTCGGCGGCGGTGGCGCCTACCAGAAGCAGTTCACACACCACATGTTCCTGCCGATGCCGCCCGAGCAGCCCATCGTGCCTGATGCGCCACCGGCGCCGGTCGTGATGATGGCGGGCCAGCTGCCCGCGCCGGTTGATCCGTTGGCGCCGCCGCCA
>DATFCF010000741.1:0-2542 GCA_035253445.1 Mycobacterium sp. | reverse complement strand
TGTAGCCGTCGCTCGCCGCGTACGTCTCACCGGCTGCGAGTTCGACGTTGGCATCCTCAATGCCGCTCACCACGAGTGCGGTACCCGCGGACGACTCCACCATCTGGACGACCGCACCTTCGGGAGCACCCGGCATGTCGTCGATCTGAATGGCGGGAATGTCTCGGAAGCCCGCATATCGCAGAGAGCCGGTCGCGAGAGGGACCTCTTCGCCAGGCGTTATCTCCCTTGGGTCCATTCCCGCACCCGACAGGATGACTCGCAACTCGCCTTCGACGATCCGCCAGCCAACGAGGTAGTCGCCTGACTCGTCGTCCGTGACGCCGAGATGAGACCGCGTCTGCAGGACTGCGAGAGCGACGTCGTCGTTCCTGGCGGCCGTCGGGCCAGGATCCGTCGCCATTTGGGCAAGGGGGCCGTCGTACTGAATCTGCCCATCGCGATCCGTGAACACCAGGTGCGGCACCCGGGTCGTTTCGTTGTTGAAGTCGAGGACCTGATCGAAGGCGATCCGCCCGTCGGGTGCGAGGATCCGGATCTTGGCGATGTCGTTGAACCAAGCCGCCTGGTGAATGCGGTAGCCGAAGGCGTGGCACGGGTCGTTGACCGTCGTCTTGCACGAAATGACCTCAGTACCGCGCCGGACTTCGAGCATGCTGTAGTAGTCGATGATGTTCCCGCGGTCGTCGAGGCCCCGATATGCTTCCAGCACCTCGATGAACATCTGGTTCGGGCCGGGCCGCTCAAACACTGGAGCGGCCCCTGCTGTCTCAGCGATAACCATCACCCGGGCGAACCCAGCAAAGACGGTGAAGAGGCCGCCTATCAGCAGCATCAGAAGGGCGAGGTGGCTGAGGAACGTGCCGTAGGTCGTCCACGGGTAGCGCTCCGCGAAGAGGTGCACTACCTCACCTTCTACCTTCGTACGACACACCGAATAGCGTCGCTTGCGCAGTGCCGCCTCGACCGCGTCCGCTCCTCCGGGATGTGAAAAGTCAGCGCGATGATGCGCGGTTTCGAAGTAGCGGTCGGGGACGACGATCTGTGGGCGCCGCACCGCTCTCGCTGTGGGCCGGAACCGGCTCACTGTGCAGACCGTGACCGCCACGATGATCAGCGCCCAGAGCGCGTAAAACCATGGCGCGTAGAAGATGTCGAACAGGTCCAGGCGATCCATCGGTCCGGTCAGGAACCCGTACTGCTGCCGTTGCAGTTCCAGCCAGGCGCTGCGAGCCGCGGGATTGCCTCGCATTGGGATCGGTAGCTGCGGCAACAGGATGCCGAGCATGCAAGCAAGTGCCGCCACGCCGACGAGGAGCAATGCGAACTTTACGTTGCAGAGCAGGCTCCAGATCAGGCGAAACGGGTCGAAGCTGCCGCCCCGTAGTCGTGGCGCAGCAGTTGTCGCGCGGGCAGCCACTAGTCCAGGTACTCCGCCTCGAGCGCCATGAGGTCCTCCTCGTCGATGCGCCCGATATGTAGCTCCCGGATCACGCCGGTGGGATCGACCAGCATGGAGACTGGTAGGCCTCGTCCGACCCGGTAGGTGGATGAGACCTGGCCAGACAGGTCAAGTGCAATTGGATACGTGAGGTCGTATTCGTCGACGAAATCGGCCGCCGTATCTCTCGTTTCCTGCTGATTGACGCCGAGTATCACAAGCGTGTCGGGCCTTCGTTCCTGGAGCCGCTGCAAGTCCGGCGTCTCCTGACGGCAGGGGCCACACCAGCTCGCCCAGAAGTTCAGGAGCACCCACTTCCCGCGGTACGACGACAACCTCTCGTCGCCACCGTTGATAGAAGCGAGGACGAAGTCAGGAGCCGCGCGTCCAACCTCGGATGAAGGCGCTCGATCCGTTGGGTTGAGTTCATCGGGAAGCTCAGTGACGCCATAACCGTCGTTGGACAGGCTCCCGTCGTCCTCCCGGAACTGGAACCACCAGATCGCCACGCCGACCGCGAGGATAATCAGAATTGCAGGGCCGAGCGTTGAACTCGCGCCACTGTATTCGCGGCGTCGTTGCGGACGCTCATCGACGTCATCGGCGGGATCGTCCGGGTTCACCGGTCCCACCTTACGATCTCGCTGCGCATGCCAAAAGAAACCCTCCGGTGCTCAAGGCCCCCTCGCGCCCTCCGGGGAACCGATACGTGAACCCGGCTTCCTGGCGCCTGACAGCACTGCTACCAGCCTGCTATCATTTTCCCCGTGACGCAAATGACATCTGGAGCCGTCGATCTCCCCATGCTCAGCAAGTTCTACCGCGGCATGGCAGACCCGTCACGCCTGACAATACTCACGGGTCTGCAGGAGGGCGAGCAGACGTCAGGGGAGATTGCGATAAGCACGGGTCTGTCGCCTAGCAACGCGAGCCGGCACCTCGCGTGCCTCCGGGAGTGCGGGCTGGTTGAGTCGCGGCAGGAGTGGCGAACGGTGCACTACCGCCTGGCTGGCGGGGTTGCGGAGTTGCTCGAACACAACGCCACGGTGGCGGCCGAGTTGGCAGAGCGCATCGCGGCTTGCGAGAACCCGGCGATGAAGG
>DATFCF010000740.1:0-5684 GCA_035253445.1 Mycobacterium sp. | reverse complement strand
GCGCCGCACATCAGATCGTCGTCAATGAAAGCTACGCCGCGTTGCAGGCACTGTAGCGGGTGGTCGCAGTCAACCAGATAACCGGTCGTTCCACCGCAGCGAGTCACGGGGCGATTGCGGCCGTCGCGATCGACGCGAGTCGGGCACCATCCGACCGGTCGACGTGAAAGAGAGCTGACCTTCCGAGATCGTTGATCACACAGAGACTGGCGCACACGCGGGTCCGCGCAGCGTTGAGGGTGAACTCGGGCCGTGTGCTGCGAAGCAGCGAAACCCATCGGTCGACAAATGCACCGTGCGCTCGGCCGATACGATCTCGCTCACTGGCGGGGAGGTGCACTCCTTCAATCGTGAAGACATCGAACAGTTCACGATGATGTAAGGCCAGGTCGGCGTAGTCGGCGTAGAGCTGTTGCAATGCCCGCTCAGCAGTGGCATGGCCGGCTATCGCACGGGTCATGTCAGACTCGATCCAGTCGACGGACCGCCACAGCACTCCCGCGAGGATGTCGGATTTGCTGCTGAAGTGGTGGTAAATGCTCGGGCCGGCCATCGACACCGCAGCGCCGATATCTTCAACTGTCACACCGTGATAGCCGAATTCCGCGAAAAGTGAAGCCGCTGCGGCGAGTATGGCCTCGTGTCGATCGAGACTCGGCTGAAACGGCGGGCGCAGGTGGGCATCGAAACCCGAAGACACCGGATCGGTGGAAATCTCCACTCGCGCTATCTGGTTCGCCACCGTGGTCAGTTCTGAGGCCAGAGCGGATCGAGACACCGTCAGCCGATACTGCGACGGTGCGGAGAGCGCCGCCAGGATTGCACGCGCGAGCATCGCGCTCTGGTTGACCTCGATGCCGGCACGCTCTGTGATGATGCCGGATCGGACGATTTCGATCAGGTTGGCGAATCGCTCGCCCAAGGAGTCCTTCGCGTCGGCGACGAGGTGACGTGATTCGCGATGCAACAACATCCACAAGTTGCGATGGTCGGTTGCCGCGCGGGCGAGTCCGGCGATAACGGCCGAGAATCCGGCGTCGCGCGCATCGAATGCTGCGTTCTCGGCGACAGCCAGGCCGTCGGAGATCGTCGCCACCAACAGTGCTTGCTTGGAGGGAAAGTGCCTGTACAGCGCCGGCGCGGTGACACCTACGGCATCTGCGACGTCCTTGAGGGCAACCCCGTGATAGCCACGTTGGCGAATGAGTGTGGAGGCCGCCACAACAATCTCGGCACACCTCGCGCGACCAACTGCGGTTGGGCGAGAAACAGTCGGCGAACCCCTGGACGTCATCACGTCTCCTGCCTGGTGGACCGCGGCCGCGTTGCACGACGCTGTCGATGCGAGGCTAGTTGATATTCACATATGTGCGCCAGGAGCGATTCCTGGCCTAGAGAAGCTCCTGCTAAATCGAATGTTTAGGGGGATAATGACAGGACTTGCAGAAACCAAAGCAGACTAATTACGGTTAACACGTTGGTCGCGTCCAGCGGCCGCCGTCGATGCTCGACGTCCACCGCCACGAAGGGCAGACCGTGGATAGCTACACCGAAATCAAGGCCGATGTCGCCGACGGTGTCGGCACCATCAGATTCGATCGCCTGGATCGACGCAACGCGCTGAGCCTGGAACTGATGGCCGATCTGAGCGACTGCCTTGACGCCTGGCGGCGCAACGACGAGGTCGCGTGTGTGGTGATCACCGGCGGTGACAAGGTGTTCTGCGCCGGCCTGGATCTGCAACTGCAATCCGGATTCACAGAGGAAACGCGAGCGAAGTACTCGGACGCCTGCATGCGCGCCTATGGCACATTGCTCGACTACCCCAAGCCCACCGTTGCAGCGGTCGCGGGTGCAGCTCTGGGCGGAGGGTGTGACATCGCGGTGTTTGCGGACATCCGGGTCGGATCCGATGACGTCATCATGGGCTACCCGCAAATCAAAATGGGCCTCACGCCGTACTTTTCGCCGCTGTGGAAGATCGTCGGGCTGAGCCAGGCCAAGCTGCTCACGTTCTCCGGAGACCGCATCGACGCCGCCGAGGCCTTTCGAATTGGCCTGTTGGACCGCATGGTTCCGGCCGGGCAAGCGGTAGCCGCCGCAACGGAGTTGGCGCGGTCAATAGCCGGCACCACCACTGCATCGGCGATGAACAACAAGGAGATGGCGCTGCGCGCGCCCGCGATGGACCCGATCGCCGCATTGACGTACGAAACGCTTGCATACCGCGAAGTCATCTGGCATCCCGAGGTAGTCGAGCGCATCGGCAACGCATACCGGAACTTGCGGAAGTGACATCGCGATCTGCCGCAACGTTTGTCAGCAGCAGGACAGCGTAGGTTCGGTCCGGAGCAGACGCGAACGCGGGAATTGCGCTGCGATTTCGCGGTATTGGCTTTCGCTCTGTCCTGACGTCCCTGGCATGATTGCACCGTGGGAGTCATTTACCTGGTGCGTCATGCGCAAGCACCTCCAGCAGCCTACGGCTCCCCCGGCGACCAGTCCGCCACGGGGGCCGCGTTGACGTCGTTGGGCTGTGCGCAGGCTCGGCGCATGGGCGAAGCGCTGGCTGCCCGCGGGGCGCGCGTGGACTACGCCGTGTCGGGCGCGTTACCGCGACAACGGCAGACGATGAACATCGCTCTGCATGCAGCCGGGTCCGAGGTTCGTCCCGACGTGGACGGCAGATGGGATGAATACGACATCGATGCGATCCTCGGTGGCGGTGGCCGAGCCGCAACCACCGCGGGTCGCGAACTTCAAACACTCGTCGACGACGCACTCGCGCGATGGGTGGCGGGAGACAGCACCGCACCCGCAGCAGAGGCCTACGCCGCCTACCAGGATCGTTGCGCCCGAGCACTGGAAACAGCCAGCGCACTTGCCGGGCCCGGTAAGACCGTGCTGGTGGTGACGTCGTCAGGCAGCATCACTCAGATCCTGACTCAGCTGTGGGGACTCGACGGTGTTCAGTGGATTCGCATGGGCCGCACCATGATCAACGCCTCGATCACCAAGCTCATCGTCGGGCGCACCGGCATCTCCGTGGTGTCGATGAACGAGCATGGCCACCTCGAAGGCGTCGACGAGCCCGAGCATGGTCCGTCGATGACCTTTCGCTGATCGCGTCACGTCACCAGGTGTAGAAACCCTGGCCGGTCTTGCGGCCCAGTTCACCTCGCGCCACCTTCTCCCGCAAGATGTCGGGCGGAGTGAAACGCGGTCCCAGCTCGCGGGCGAGGTGCTCGGCGATTGCGAGCCGGACGTCGAGGCCGACGACGTCAGTGGTGCGCAGCGGTCCGGTCGGATGCTTGTAGCCCAACGTCATTGCCAGGTCGATGTCCTCCGCCGAAGCGACTCCGCTCTCGAGCATGCGCATCGCCTCGAGGGCGATCGCCACGCCGAGGCGGGATGAGGCGAAACCCGGGGCATCGGCGACGGTGATCGGCGTCTTGCCCAGCGCCTGCACCCACCCCTGAGCGGAGCCGACCACCGCCGCGTCGGTGGCCGACCCGACGACGATCTCGACGAGGTCGCTGACGGGGACCGGGTTGAAGAAGTGCAGGCCCAAGAAGCGTTGCGGGCGAACCAAACTCGACGCCAGTCCGTCGACCGACAGCGAACTCGTGTTGGTGGCGAGCACCGCCTGCGGCGCGAGGTCTTCGACGCGGCACAACACCGAGGCCTTGAGGTCCGCGTCTTCGGGCACCGCCTCGACAACCAGATCACATCCGGCAAGGCGCCCCGAATCGGCGGTGACGGTCAGCCGCTCGAGCACCGCTTCGAGCGGGGTGTCCATGGTTCCCCGTTGCGCGGCCTTGGCCGTACTTGCTTCGATCCGGCCCGCGGCCGCGGCCACAGCCGATTCGTCGACATCGACCACAACGACAGTGCAACCCGCGACCAGGAACGCATGCGCAATTCCGGCACCCATTCGCCCGCCGCCGTATACGCCGATCTGTTCAGGTAGTTTCATGGACTCTCCGATCACCAGTTGTATTACGAGGCAACGTTTTCCAAGACGACGGCCAGCGCCTGCCCTACTCCGATACAGATGGCGGCCACGCCCCACCTCAAACCATCGACGCACATCCGGCGCGCCAGAGTGCCCACGATTCGCGCACCCGAAGCACCGAGCGGGTGGCCGATCGCGATCGCGCCACCCCATGCGTTGACGATGGCGGGATCGATGTCCCACGCGTCGATACAGGCCAGCGACTGGACGGCGAACGCCTCGTTGAGTTCGACGGCTTCGATATGCTCCCACGTCACCCCGGCACGTGCGAGTGCCCTGTTCGCCGCTTCGACCGGGGCGAAGCCGAATTCCTGCGGCTCCACGGCGTGGGCGGCTCTGCCGGCGATTCGGGCCAGTGGCGCGACCCCGACCCGCTCCGCTGCGGACTGCGCGCCGACCAATACCGCTGCGGCTCCGTCGCTCAGGGGGCTGGCGTTTCCTGCGGTGATGGTGCCGTCTCGACGAAACGACGGCCGCAGCGCAGCCAGCTTGTGCACGTCGGTGTCCGCCCGGATTCCCTCGTCGCGGTCGAGGTCGACCCCGTCGACGTTCACGATCAGGTCGCTGTAGTGCCCCGAACTCCATGCGGAGTCGGCCAGGGCGTGTGACCGTGTCGCGAAGGCGTCCTGTCGCTCTCGTGAGATCGCGAAACGCTCCGCGAGCATTTCGTTGCATTCGCCCAGCGAAACAGTCCAATCCTTAGGCATTTTGGCGTTGACCAGGCGCCAACCGAGAGTGGTCGACACGGCGGCGAGATCGCCCGCCGGGTATGCGCGCGACGGTTTGGGCAGAACCCAGGGCGCGCGGGTCATCGACTCCACGCCGCCCGCGATCACGATGTCGGCATCACCGGACTCGACGATGCGCGAGGCGATCATCACCGCATCCAGCGATGACCCGCACAGCCGGTTGACGGTCGTGGCGGGTACCGACGTGGGAAGACCCGCCAACAGCACCGCCATCCGGCCGACGTTGCGGTTCTCCTCACCCGCGCCGTTGGCGTTGCCCCACACCACGTCACCGATCTCAGTCGCGTCGAGAGACGGCGCCCGCGCGACGACGCCGGACAGTGCGGCGGCGGCCAGATCATCTGGTCGCACATCGGACAGCGCGCCGCCGAATCGCCCGAACGGTGTTCTGGCAGAGGCATACACATAGGACGCGCTCATCGACCGAGCCCCGTCGTGACGACGACCTTGCCCTTGACCTTGCCGTCCTTGACGTACTGCAACGCATCGCCGACCTGCTCGAGCGGGAAGGTGGTATCGATCGCGGCGTCGAGTTCGCCGCGCGAGAACATCTCGAGCACCTCCGCCAATCCCGCCCGCATGAACGACGGCATGCGGTCGCGGTAGTCGCTGCTCTGCAGTCCGGCCACGCTGATGTTCTTGACGAGCAGGTGACCGGGCTTGATGGGGTTCTGCCCACCGGATGCGAACCCTACGATCACGATCCGCCCTTCCCAGGCTGTCGCGCGCACCGCTTGAGTCAGGTAGTCGCCACCGAGCATCTCGAGCACGACGTCGGCGCCCGCGCCGCCGGTCGCGGTCAGCACATCGTCGCGCAACGCATTCGGCGGTGACGTCAGAACGACATCGGCGCCGAGACGCCGGACCAGATCGCCTCGCGCCTCGTCGTGCACGAGTGCGATGACACGGGCGCCACGGGC
>DATFCF010000739.1:0-5586 GCA_035253445.1 Mycobacterium sp. | reverse complement strand
CAGCACCCCGAGCACTGCCGGCGGCCACCAACTCATCGAACATACTTTCGACACTAATTCGCGACCCGACGGACCACGACAAACCCCAACCCAACCTGTGGATAAAAACACGACTGTGGATAAGTTGCGTTGGGTGAGTCAAAGGGTTGCCGAATCCACCAACCGGCCTGTTCGGTGTAGCGAAGAGACACGAAAGGACGCCCTGTGACCCAGCCGCCACGAGACAACCTGCTGATCGTGCATTGGCACGACCTCGGCCGCTACCTCGGCGCATACGGTCACGCGGACGTCTCCAGCCCGCGTCTCGATCAGCTCGCTGCTGAAGGGATCCTGTTCACCCGCGCACACGCCACTGCCCCGCTGTGCTCTCCTTCGCGTGGCTCCCTGTTCACCGGCCGCTACCCGCAGAGCAACGGCTTGGTCGGCCTGGCCCACCACGGCTGGGAGTACCGCTCGGATGTGCGCACACTTCCCCATCGTCTATCCGAATCTGGTTGGCACACCGCACTATTCGGAATGCAACACGAAACGTCGTATCCATCCAAGCTCGGCTTCGACGAATTCGACGTCTCGAATTCCTACTGTGAATATGTTGTCGAACACGCCACGCGCTGGCTTCAGGACCCACCCGAGAAACCGTTCCTTCTGACCGCGGGCTTCTTCGAAACGCATCGCCCATACCCGCGTCACCGCTACGAGCCCGCGGATTCCGACGACGTCACCGTGCCCGATTACTTGCCCGATACCGACGACATCCGCCAGGACCTCGCCGAGTTCTACGGCTCAATATCGGTGGCCGACTCGGCGGTCGGCCAACTTCTCGACACTCTCACCGCGACCGGCCTCGACCGCACCACCTGGGTGGTGTTCATGACCGATCACGGACCCGCGCTCCCCCGCGCCAAGTCCACGCTCTACGACGCGGGCACCGGAATCGCGATGATCGTGCGGCCCCCGCTGGACGCCGCGATACCACCCGGGGTCTACGACGAGCTGTTCAGCGGCGTTGACCTCCTGCCCACGCTTCTCGACCTGCTGGGCATCGACATACCCGCCGACGTCGACGGAATGTCGCATGCTAGCAACTTGCTGGGCACACCGAATGACAACCGGCCGGTGCGTACCGAGGTGTACACCGCGAAGACGTATCACGATTCGTTTGATCCGATCCGCGCCATTCGGACAAAGGAATTCAGTTACATCGAGAACTACGCGTCGCGGCCGATCCTCGATCTGCCTTGGGATATCGCGGACAGTGCGCCGGGCCGGACCTTGGCGCCACTGGTGCTCGGACGACGACCCGAGCGCGAACTGTACGACCTCCTCGAGGATCCCACGGAGTCGCATAACCTGCTCGGTCCCGACGTGACGGACAAGGCGGACGCCATCGCCAACGATCTCGCCCTGCTCCTCGACGATTGGCGCCAGAAGACCAACGACGTCATACCCTCCGAGTTCGCGGGCACCCGAATTGCGGAGCGCTACAGCGAAACCTATCTACACATTCATGGTCCGACAGTCACCAGCCGATCCGCGATCGCGGCGGAACGCGGCGTTGAATACGACCACAGCCCCGGGCAATAGTTTCGGTCACGATGATCGCAATGACTCAGCGCGCCAGGCGATTTGGATCGGGTTAGGCTCACGTCATGTCAGCCCATCCGACTGCCTATCTGGTGCTTGCGTCACAGCGAAGCGGCAGCACCCTGCTCGTCGAATCGCTGCGCGCGACCGGCGTGGCCGGCGAACCCGGCGAGTTCTTTCAGTACCTGCCGACCACCAGCCAGTCACCACAACCGCGTGAATGGTTCTCCGGCGTCGAGGACGAATCGATATTGCGCCTCCTCGACCCGCTGGATGCAGGCACGCCCGACATCGCGCCCGCGGAAGTCTGGCGCGACTACGTTCGCACCGTCGGTCGCACCCCCAATGGCGTCTGGGGCGGCAAGCTGATGTGGAACCAGACGCCGCTGCTGCTGGAGCGCGCCAAGAACCTGCCCAACCGCTCCGGCGACGGCCTGCGAGCCGCCCTCCGTGACGTCGTCGGCTCCGACCCAGTACTGGTGCACGTGCACCGGCCTGACGTGGTGTCCCAAGCGGTTTCGTTTTGGCGAGCGGTGCAGACCCGGGTATGGCGCGGACGGCCCGACCCCGTGCGCGACGCCCGCGCCGAGTATCACGCCGGTGCGATCGCACATGTCATCGCCATGTTGCACGATCAGGAAAAGAGTTGGCGCGCTTGGTTTGACGAGGAGAACATCGAACCGATCGACGTGTCATATCCATACCTGTGGCGCAATCTCACCGAGGTCGTGGCCACCGTCCTTGAAGCGCTCGGACTGGACCCCCGGCTGGCTCCGGAGCCGGTGTTGGAACGGCAGGCCGATCAGCGGTCCGACGAATGGGTGGACCGATACCGCGCGGAAGCCGAGCAGAAGGGCCTTCCGACATGACGGCCGGGGGCATCGACACCACGCGAAGTCGACGGCGTTCGATCCAATCGGCCCTGTTATCGCCGTCAGCCATGATCGCGACGACTCTTACAACAGTGGAGCACAGTGCCAAACCAGCGCTGATCGCCAACCCGATCCAAGCGTCTACAGCCACTTCGGGATCTATCCGACGCGCGCCAAAATTCTCAACGACCCAGACCCCGAGGGCGGTCGCAATATAGGCCGCCGGACCGTAGAGATTTTCGGCTTGGTAGGCCGTGATCGACACACGGCACGCCCACACGAACGCAACAATGAGGGCAAGCGACCAATAGGTGTCGCTGAGCGAAGGCACCCCTAGGCGGTCGACCAACAGACCGACGAGCGACATTCCGAATCCGCCGATCAGCACGTGGTATATGCCGCGCGGCAGTTGAATCGGCCACAGGTTCGAACGCGGATCCGGAACGCTATATCGGTCACGCCGAAAGTCGTCACGAAAGTCATCACGGTAGACGGAGACAACGACTCCCAAGCCGAAGACAACGACCGTAACCAGCATTGCGTTCGTCAGAACGAAGAGCACCGGCAGCATGAACGCCTGGAGTGCGGGCGGCGCACCCGGTGAAAATGGCTGCGCAAGGAAGGGACTCGGCCAGCGAACGGCTGCGAGGGCGCTGACAGCCAACATTCCCGCTGGGAGCCATTTTGATTCGATCATGTTCTCGAATCGCGGCCATCCTGGGTGGTTTCGGATCCATCGAGCCACTGTGGACGCGCGACGCCAGAGCAGACAAGCTACGGCGTCCCGCTGGTGCTCCGAGACAAACTTCTTCAACCCGATGCGGACTGAGATATGGGCAATAGCCATCCCCATGACGAGCGCGACCGGCCTCGGGACGTTCTCCTCCACCGGCAGTGGAACGAATACCGAGGCGATCACCACGTACAACACGAGGGCGGTCATAGCTGACCAAATCGCCGTCTGCCTGATCTTTTCGTTGTGGCGGCGCCACCACGCTGCAACCGCGTGCCGGCGAGCGAGTGCCCAGCGTTCGATCCTACTGGTCACCTCGACAAGGGGTCCAAGGACGACGTCGGCGGGCCGCACGATAATGAGTCGAACGATCAGGCGGATGGAACCGGCGATCCGTCCGCTGCAGCGCACACCGATACTGGCCTTGGCCATGACCGATTTATATCGCCCACCACCGACACCGCGAAGACTTCGCCTGGCTGCGTCGTCAATTCACCCGTACGACAACGAATATCCGGCGGAACGGAAAGAACGTCCTGCCGTCGGACCGCTTCGGATAGGCGGCGTCAAGCATCGGGATCAACTCCTCACGGAACTGCTCCCACTGCGCGTCGGTCAGCCGGCTCTTCACCGGCCTCAGCGCCGTGCCGGTGATCCACTCCAGCACCGGATGCTCGCCCGTCAGCTCGTGGATGTACGTGGTCTCCCACGCGTCGACGGTGCAACCCGCATCGGTGAGTAGCCCCGCATAGCCGGCCGGGGAGTCCACCTGCCCATCGCGGAAGGGGAAGTTCCGCAACGGTTCCGACCACTGGTCGCGGCCGGCGAGTTCGCGAACCGCACGATGTGACGGTGCGTCGAAGTTGCCCGGTACCTGCATGGCGATCCACGATCCGGCAGCCACTTCACCGGCCCACCGGACGAGCAGCTCTGGATGCTCGGGCACCCACTGCAAGGTGGCGTTACTCAGCACGACGTCGGTATCCGGTTCCGGCGTCCACTCACGAACGTCTCCGACTTGCGCGTCGACGCCCCGCTCGCGTGCCGACTCGACCATCTCCGGTGAGCTGTCCCACGCCTCGACGGTGGCGTCCGGCCAGCGCTGCGCCAAGGTCACGGTGAGGTTGCCCGGCCCGCAGCCAAGGTCGACCACGCGACGCGGTTTCTCCGCGCCGACCCGCGACAGCAGGTCGAAGAACGGGCGGCCGCGGTGATCGGCGAACGCCAGGTAGACGTCGGGATTCCACATGCCGCCAGTGTCCCACCCACGGCACTCACAGCGTGTTCGCAGCTGCGGCACAGCCTGCCGGTCAGCAACGACCGGCACCGTAGGCGTCGTGACAGTCCTGCGCGAGCGGTGGGCCCTGGCTGCCCTGCTGGCGGGGACGGCTGTGCTGTACCTGTGGAATCTGTCGGCCAGCGGTTACGGCAACGACTTCTACGCCGCGGCCGCACAGGCCGGCTCGCAGAGTTGGTCCGCGTGGTTCTTCGGATCCCTCGACGCGCACAACTTCATCACCGTCGACAAGCCCCCGGCCGCACTGTGGGTCGCCGGGCTGTCCGTGCGACTGCTCGGCATGAACAGCTGGGCGGTGCTGGTACCGCAGGCCCTCATGGGCGTGGCGTCGGTCGCCCTGCTCTACTGCGCGGTGCGACGCGCGTTCACCGATCCTGCTCGCGGCGCCACGGCTGGTCTGCTGGCCGGCTTCGTGCTGGCGTGTACACCCGCGGCCGCGCTGATGTTCCGCTTCAACAATCCCGACGCCCTGCTGGTGGCGTTGATGACCGCCGCGGCCTACTGCCTGATGCGCGCGGCCTCATCCGCGTCATGGCGGTGGTTGGCGCTGGTGGGTGTCGTCATCGGTATCGCGTTTCTCACCAAGATGCTGCAGGCGTTTCTCGTGTTGCCCGGTTTTGCGCTCGCCTACTTGCTTTTCGCGCCGGCGGCGTGGTCCCGGCGGGTTCTACATCTACTTGGTGCGACGGCTGCGCTGATCATCACCGCGGGTTGGTGGGTATTGACGGTGCAATTGGTGCCGGCTGACGCGCGACCGTACATCGGCGGCTCGACCGATAACACCGTGCTGGATCTGGCGTGGGGCTACAACGGGTTGAGCCGCATCCTCGGCCACCACCGCGAACTCGGCAGCAGTTGGAGCGCCGACGGCTCCGGTCTGGCGGCCTTCGGCGGCCGCGCCGGTCTGCACCGGCTGTTCACCTCCGAAATGGGCAACGAGATCGCCTGGCTACTGCTGGTGGCGTTGTTCGCGCTCGCGTTCGGCGTGTATCTGGCCGCGCGCAGGCAGCTGAGTCGCGGCGAGCTGTGCGCTCTGACGGTTTGGGGCGGCTGGCTGGTGGTGACCGGCTTGGTGCTCAGCTACATGGGTGGTGTCGTTC
>DATFCF010000738.1:0-7116 GCA_035253445.1 Mycobacterium sp. | reverse complement strand
GGGCTGTTCGCCCATTAAAGCGGCACGCGAGCTGGGTTTAGAACGTCGTGAGACAGTTCGGTCTCTATCCGCCGCGCGCGTCAGAAGCTTGAGGAAACCTGTCCCTAGTACGAGAGGACCGGGACGGACGAACCTCTGGTCCACCAGTTGTCCCACCAGGGGCACCGCTGGATAGCCACGTTCGGACAGGATAACCGCTGAAAGCATCTAAGCGGGAAACCCCCTCCAAGACCAGGCTTCTCACCCATTAAGTGGGATAAGGCCCCCCGCAGACCACGGGATCAATAGACCAGACCTACACGCCCCGTAAGGGGTTCAGGGAACTGGCACTAACCGGCCGAAAACTTACACACAAACTCGCAACCACAACCCCACAGCGCAATCAAACAACCGCGCCCCACCACCAAAACACACCACCCACAACACACCGTGGGCACTTGAATAAGTGAATAGAGTTACGGCGGTAACAGCGACAGGGAAACGCCCGGACCCATCCCGAACCCGGAAGCTAAGCCTGCCAGCGCCGATGATACTACCCAACCCGGGTGGAAAAGTAGGACACCGCCGAACACAAATTAAGTCCTCTGCCCTCCAATTTCGATTGGAGGGCAGAGGCATTTTTATTGCATTTTTCAGTCGAATAGCGCGGGCGCCGCGCGCCTTTTCTCCAATTCGAGTAAGGCCCTTTTTCGATCGAGCCCGCCGCCGTATCCGGTGAGGCTGCCATTCGACCCGATCACCCGATGGCACGGCACGATGATGCTGATCGGATTGTGGCCGTTCGCCAACCCGACGGCGCGAAAGGCCGCGGCCGATCCGATCTGCAGGGCGATTTCGCCGTAAGACCGTGTCTCCCCGTACGGGATCGTCAGCAGCGCCGCCCAGACCCGACGCTGGAAGGCCGTGCCGACGAGGTCCAGCTCCAGGTCGAACTCGGTCCGCTCGCCGGTGAAGTACGCGTGAAGCTGATCGACGGCTTCTGGGAACGCTGTGTCGTCTGGTTCCCAGTCGTCACGGCTCGGCTCGTACGTCTGGTCAACCATCCGCAGGTGCATCAGCCGCCCGTCCTTGCCGGCCAAGGTCAGCTTTCCCACCGGGCTGTCCATCGAGCGAAACTGCAGTGTTCCCATCACTACTCCTTCGGCGGCCACTCGTTGACCGCATGATCAAGCGCTGTCCATAGATGCTGGGTGGCGTATGACCGCCACGGACGCCACCGGGCGCTGTGCTCCATGAGCGGCCGCGCATCGGCCGGAAAGCCGAGGTGTTCAGCCGCCAGTCGCACGCCGAGATCAGTGGCCGGAAATGCGTCGGGGTCCCCCAGGCCTCGCATGGCGATTACCTCCGCGGTCCACGGGCCGATGCCGGGCAGCACCAGGAGCTGCTCGCGGGCGCGGTTCCAGTCACACCCTGCGTCTAGCAACACATCGCCGTCGCTCACCGCCTTGATTAGCGCGGTTAATGACCGCTGCCTGGACTTGGGGAATGCCAGGTGTACCGGATCGATCTCGGCCAAGTGGTCCACTGCCGGAAACACATGGGTGAGATCGCCATTGACATCGGCCACCGGCTGGCCGTAAGCGGCGACGATGCGCCCGGCATGCGTGCGGGCAGCCTTGAGCGACACCTGCTGACCGAGGACCACGCGTAGTGCCAGCTCCGGCTCGTCCACGGTGCGCGGTATTCGCTGTCCGGGCGCCTTGGCGACCAGCGCGCTCAGGTCCGTATCCGCGCTGAGCGCATCGACGACGGCTTCTGGATCGGCATCGAGGTCTAGCAGTCGCCGGCACCTAGCGATCGCGGTGGCCAGATCGCGGAAGTCGTCCAGGGCTAGTTCGCACTGCACATGATCGGGATACGGTGTGAGACTTACGATTCCGCTTCCGTTCGGCAGCCGCAGTGTTCGCCGGAAGGTACCGTCGCGCACCTCTTCGACGCCAGGTACCGCGCTGGCCGCTAGGTGGCCGAACAACCCCTCGTACGCGAACGGCGTCCGCACCGGCAGCCGTAGCGACAGCGTGCTCGCGGCGCCGGCGTCGTCGCGCCCGAATCGGTTCCGCGCCCGCTGACGCAACGCCGTTGGCGTCAGGTCGCACACCGCCCGTACCGTGTCGTTGAACTGCCGGATGCTGGAGAAACCCGCGGCGAACGCGACGTCACCGAACGGGAGCTCCGTGGTCTCGATCAGCACCCGCGCCGTCTGGCTGCGCTGTGCCCTGGCGAGTGCCAGCGGGTTGGCCCCGACCTCCGCCTGCAGCATCCGCTCGAGCTGCCGGGTGGTGTAGCCGACGCGGGCGGCCAGTCCGGTGACACCGTCGCGGTCCACCGTGCCGTCGGCGATGAGGCGCATCGCCCTGGCCACGACATCACCGCGCACATTCCATTCCGGCGATCCCGGCGACGCGTCTGGCCGGCAGCGCTTGCAGGCGCGGAAGCCCGCCTTCTGCGCGGCGGCTGCGGTGGGGTAGAACCGCATGTTGCGGGCGTACGGCGGACGCACCGGACAGCTGGGCCGGCAGTAGATCTTCGTCGTCAGCACGGCGGTGACGAACCAGCCGTCAAACCGGGCATCCTTTGACTGGACGGCCCGGTAGCAGCGGTCGAAATCCTCGTGCATGCCTCAAACAATTACACGTCCGCACCGACACCACTGGCGGGAAAACGACATCGTGGTCCGGCGTGGCCGCACTTGACCGCCCTGTCACTTAGTGACACATTGCTTCCTGTCACTAAGTGACAGAAATCGGAAGGTGGCGTGCCGTGAAGCAGGCGGAGGCGCGGCTTGAAGTCTCCCGCCATGCCTGTGTCCTGTTTTGGGAACGAGGCGTTTCGGGGACTACCGGCGACGACATCGCCGCCGCCGCAAGCCTTTCCACGCGCACCATCTGGCGGTACTTCCGATCGAAGGAGAGCTGTGTCGAGCCGCTACTCGCGAAGTCGGCGCACCGATTCATCGCAGTGTTGGATCGGTGGCCCTCTGAACTGTCATTGGCCGAGCACATGTCCGCCGACGTCGTCGCACACCCCGTCGCACCGCAGGACATCGACGACGAGATCAGCGCGATGAGGATCGCCACCATGACGACGAGGGAGCCGGCACTGCGAACCGCCTACCTGATGGTCCACGACGAACTCGAACGCGGTTTCATCCCAGTCGTTGCCAAGCGGCTGCGCCTACCGCAGGACGACCTCACGGTCCGACTTTGCGCGGCCGCCACCACCGCGGCGCTTCGTGTCGTCGACGAGGACGTGAGCACCGCAGTCATCGTTCATAGGCAGGAGGTAAGCCAGCAGGAGACGTTGGCACTGATCAACCAGGCAGTCCTCGACGCAACCAACGGCCGGCTTGGTGGTCCAGCGACTCCGTAAGCCAAATCCTCAGCAACACAACCGAATACGTCAATCAGCTGGGGTCACGTGCCAGGTGGCGGAAAGACGCATGCGTCGAGGTCGAGAACATGGTCAAGGGTGACGAAGGCCACGGTTTCCTGAATCCGGAGAACCAGATCGACATGTATCAGGCAGTCGAACGGTTCCTCGCCGAACACCTTGGCGGCCGGACCGATCATCACTGAACCGCAGGCAGTCGCCTCCTGGCCTCCATCTATGGTCGATCGGTGACGATCAGTTATGACGAGGCGCTACGTGAACAGGTGCTGGCACATTTGGCGGGTCACGACCGTCGGACGGTGACGGACCCGACGAAGCGGCACGCCGCCGTCGCGGTAGTGCTCGTCGATTCCATGATCGGTGAAGACAGGGTGGATCCGGCTCCTGTGGACGACTGGATCGATGGACGGCCGATGCCTGAGCCCGGTCTCGACGGGCGCATGGTCGACGTATCGGGAGGTGCAGGTTTTCTTCTGTGCCGCAGGGCATCTCATCTCTCTTCACATGCCGCTCAGTGGGCACTTCCTGGCGGCCGTGTGGACCCGGGTGAAACCGCGGTCGACGCCGCCCTGCGGGAGTTGGACGAAGAGGTCGGTGTCAGGCTGCCTGTCTCGAGTGTGCTCGGCCTGCTCGACGATTACCCGACGCGGTCCGGATACGTCATTACCCCGGTGGTGGTCTGGGGTGGCGGACGGCTCGACCTTCGTCCTGCACCCAACGAGGTGGTGGCGGTCTACCGCGTGGGACTACATCAACTTCTGCGCGACGATTCGCCACGGCTGATCACCATTCCAGAAAGCCCGCGTCCGGTCGTGCAAATACCGTTGGGCAACGACCTCATACACGCACCGACGGGTGCCGTGCTGTTGCAGCTGCGGTGGCTGTGCCTCGAAGGTCGCCCCGACGCCGTCGACGGTCTCGAGCAGCCCGTGTTCGCGTGGAAATAGGCCAAGCACCTCAGCCGAACTCGCCGCGAAGGTATTCGGCGCGGCATGCCTGCCGCGCCAGTTTGCCGCTCGTTGTGCGCGGGATGGCACCGGCAGGCACCAAGCGGACGTCGGAGACGAAGAGGCCGTGTACGTCACGGACTGCTGCACGGATGGCTTCGACCGCTGGTGCTGGATCGGCGCGGCGGGTTCCCGAAGCGCGTTCGGCGATGATCACCACACCGTCATCGGTGGAGAACGCCGCGACATAACCCCGTCGCACGATCGGCGAGGCCGCCGCTGCGGTGGCCTCGATGTCCTGCGGGTAGTGCCGAAGACCGTTGACGCGCACCATATCCGCGCGCCGGCCGGTGACATACAGCTCGCCGTCGAGGTACACCCCGAGGTCTCCGGTCCGCAGCCACGACGCTGAAACCGGTGAGCCGTCGGCGTGGCTTCGCGTGTCCAGCCGCGAACGTAGCGTGGCGTCGAACGTCTGCCGGGATTCCTCGGGCCGTTCCCAATACCGTCGCGCAATGTTGTTGCCGTGCAACCAGATCTCGCCGACCTGCCCGTCGGCGAGTTCGGTGTGGCCATCGGGGTCGACGATGACGGCCCACTGGCTGCGCGCTATCTGACCGCATGAGACCTGTGCGACTGCGCCGGGGGCGTCCGCTTCGACGCGCACTGCCACACCGTCGATGAGGTGTTCACGGTCGAGGTAGACGGCGGTGGCATGGGCTGTGGGTGCGATAGTTGACACGAACAGGGTCGCCTCGGCGATGCCATACGACGGTTTGATCGCCGTGGCTGGCAGACCATACGGCGCGAACGCATCGTTGAACGTCGTGATCGCCTCCATGCTGACCGGTTCCGAGCCGATAATCATCACGACATTGCTCAGATCGATATCCTCGCCGGGCGCCGGCAGACCACGCTGTGCGGTGTATTCGTAGGCGAAGTTCGGGGCCGCGGTGACCACGCGGCCCCGCCGCGACCCGGCCGCAAGCGCCTGGATCCAGCGCTGCGGCCGGCGAATGAACGCCGATGGCGACATCAGCGTCGAGTGACCGCCGTACACGGCAGGAAAGCCGATCATCGACAGCCCCATGTCGTGATACAGCGGTAGCCAGCTGACACCGTGGGTATTCCGGTCCAGCAGGTCGATGGACAGGATCATCTGCACCAGATTGGTGCCCACCGCCCGGTGGGTGATCTCCACGCCGACCGGCGGCCGTGTCGCACCCCCGGTGTACTGCAGGTGCGAGACGTCATCGACGTTCAGGTCGACGGGGACGAACGAATCTCCTTCGGAGTCGGGAATCTCGTCGATAGGGATGACCCGCGGGCTGGGGCTGACTGTGTGCTGCGCGAGGAACGCACGCACCGCGTCGGCCGCAGCTGCCGTCGTGAGGACGGCGGTCGGCCGCGCGTCGCGCAGGGTCGTCTCGAGGCGTTCCGCGTGGCCCTGCAGTTCCGGGGCGAACAACGGCACCGCGATGGTGCCCGCCTTGATCGCTGCGAAGAACCCCGCGACGTAATCGAGGCCCTGCGGGGCAAGGATCGCCACCCGGTCACCCCGCGATGCGATGCGCTGCAAACGAGCACCGATGGCGCGTATCCGGCGGCCGAGTTCGGTCCATGTCAGCTCGACGGCGTGTCCGTCATCCGAGCGGGTGAAGTCCAGATATCGATAGGCCACCGTGTCGCCGACATTCGCGATGTTTCGCTCGATGAGCGATATCAGCGTGGTGCCTGGCGGCAGCACGACGCCGCCCTCGGCGTTCAGACAATCCTCGATCTGCAGCAGACCCTGGTCGGTCACCGATCCTCGCATGAGCTCATTCTAATTACCGTGACGGCCGGTATCACTTACCTGGACCTGGATGTGACGCATCGCGCACAGTGCCGAGGGCTGCTAGACGGGCAGCGCGAGTTGTATCGGTTCATCATGGCCGCGCAAGGTGACGGTGTCGCCGAAAGTCCAATGGCCGCGCTCATTTTCGGTGGCGCGCGACACGGTTTCCGAGGACGCAAGCAACCGGCTTTGAGTGTCCTTGGCAAGCTCGCACAGCCGGGCGGCTTCATTGACCGGCTCACCGATCACGGTGTATTCGAAACGTTCCTTTGCTCCGACGTTGCCGGCGACGACCTGACCCGACGCCACACCAATGCCCGCCCGGCACTCCGGAACTTCGTTGTTCAGCCGCTCGGCGATGGTCCGTGCCGCCAACAGCGCCTCATCCTCAGGGTGTTCCAGCGTGACGGGCGCACCGAACACCGCCAGCGCCGCATCGCCCTCGAACTTGTTGACCAGGCCGTGATGGCGATCCACCTCATCGACGATGACCGCGAAGAAGCGGTTGAGCAGGTCGACCACCTCGACCGCCGGTCGGCTTGTCACCAACTCCGTTGAGCCGATGATATCGACGAAAATGACTGCGACATGGAGTTCTTCGCCGCCGAGCTTGGGGCGCCGTTGCTCCGCGGCGGCCGCGACTTCGCGCCCGACATGGCGGCCGAACAGGTCGCGCACCCGCTCGCGTTCCTTCAGGCCGTCCACCATCGTGTTGAAGCCGCGTTGCAGTTCGCCGAGCTCGGTGCCGTCGAATACCACCAGATTGCAGTCCAGGTCGCCCTGTTCGACGCGTTTGAGCGCGGCGCGCACCACCCGCACCGGGGTCGCGGTCAGCCACGACAACAGCCACATCAGGACCCAGCCGAATGTCAGCGCAACCACCGCCAGAATCCCCACCGCCACGGCGAATTGCGTCGCGGTCAGGTTCTGTAGCGACAGCGC
>DATFCF010000737.1:0-3160 GCA_035253445.1 Mycobacterium sp. | reverse complement strand
AGCCGCCGGCCCAGCGCTGGTGTTGCCGCTGCGAGCCACCGACACGGTCGCCGGCGTACTCGTCGCCATGCAGGAGGACGGAGTTCGGCCGTTCACCGAGGAGCAACTCGACATGATGGCCGCGTTCGCCGATCAAGCGGCACTGGCGTGGCAGTCTGCGGTCACTCAGCGCCGGATCCGCGAATTGGACATCCTCACCGATCGTGACCGCATTGCCCGCGATCTGCACGACCACGTAATTCAGCGGCTCTTCGCCGTTGGCCTTGCGCTGCAAGGGACCATCTCTCGTGCCCGCTCGACAGAGGTGCAGCAGCGACTGGCTGACAGTGTCGATGATCTTCAGGCGGTCATTCAGGAGATACGAACCGCGATCTTCGATCTTCATGGCGCTTCTTCGGGAACCACGCGGCTGCGACAGCGGCTCGACGAGGCGATCGCCCAGTTCGCCGGATCGGACGTGCGCACCAGAGTGCAGTTCGTGGGACCGCTGTCGGTAGTCGATGCGGCACTGGCGGATCACGCCGAAGCCGTTGTGCGGGAGGCGGTTAGCAATGCCGTCCGGCATGGACATGCCGCGGAAGTGTCCGTTGACGTCAAGGTGGCGGACGACCTCTACATCGAGGTGATGGACAACGGATCAGGCATCTCCGGCGACATCACCGAGAGCGGTCTTGCCAACCTGCGTCGACGTGCAGAAGACAGCGGCGGATTCCTCACGGTGGAAAGGGCCGCCGACGGCGGAACGTTGTTGCGGTGGTCGGCGCCGCTGCCCTGATCCGCTTTGCGCGGCTAATCGAATGGGGAGCCGTCCAACCTTTTCGCGGTATTTGCCAGCGGCCAACGTGGTGTTGACGGCAGTGGATCGGCGTTCACCGGCGCCCATCCGACGCGTAACAGCATCTGCGGAAATTCGTTGTCGTCGAAGATATCCGAGCGAACACCGTCGCGGGTCTGGGCGATCTCCAGCGGTTCGGTGATCGGGCAGCTCGCCAAGCCGAGCGCGGTGGCCGTCAGCAGCACCAGGCTCGTCGCCTCGCCGGCGCGCAGACGCGCCAGTTCGTCGTCATCGCGTGTACCCAGAGCCAGCACCTCGGCATTGTCGTGCGCCGCGGTCGTCTCCGGCGGCTGGGTCAGCGCCGTAGCCGCGAACGACCGCCCGGGCAGCTTGGCCGCCAGATCGGGGGCAGGCGAATTGCGGGCGGGTACACCGGCGAAAGCTGCGTGCCGTCCGCTCCATGCGACCAGCTCACTGAGGTACTCGCCGTCGTTCGCGTGCTTGCTCGCCGCCTGTGCCACAACGTCTTTGAGGCCGGTCACGTCTTCGATCCGGAGCAGCTTGACGCCTGCCCTTGCAGCGCGAGCAGCCATTAGCGCGATGTCTCCTGGCGGGACCGGCCAACTGCTGAAGTGCCTTCGATCGGTACGCCGCTTCGGGATCGCCGCAGCCAGCACGACGTCGAGTTCGGCGGGGGTGCGTCGCTGGAGCTCGATGGACGCTAGGTGTTGCGGATCCGACGGGTTCGGGAAGCGGTGGATTTTCGAATGCCACCCGAGCGCAGCCAGTGCGACCACGCAGTGATTCAATGCCGCCCCACAGCTCAGCATCAGATCGCGACGGTCGGGGTCGGTGTTGGACAGGTGGCGTTCGACGTCGGCGTACAGATGCAGGCTGTGCGGGCCGACGCGCCAGCGCCATGGCTGCGAGTTGTGCACCGAGGGTGCGCGGATGGCCATGGAGAGGGCTGCCCGAACGGTGTCGGCATCCGGAAAGTGCGTACTCACGGTGACCTCAAATCATCTAAGTCGTGTTTCTCGAACACGTTCACATTCGCGCGGAGACAAAATCAGAGATAGAGACCGAAGGCCCTACGTGTGAGGGACTTCCGGTGATTCGACCTTGTCCAAGTCGAAATCGGCCTTTAGTACCGAGCCGTCGAGGTGTCGGAGGCATTGCCAACCCGCGTCGGACATGACTCGAAGCATCGGATAGTTCTCGGCCAGGATGTCGGCGATGAAGTGCTGCAGCCCGTTCTGCTTGGCCACCAGACCGAGATGGCGAAGTAACGCCGTGCCGACGCCGCGCAGGTGTTCATCGTGCGCAACCACGACTGCCACCTCCGCATAACCCGGCGGCTGGCATGTGAAGTAGTTCGCGACGCCGATGAGCGTTCCGGAATCGAATGCGCCAAGCGCGTATTGGTCGCTGGAGCGTTCAGTGAGCGACCGGGCCCAATCCTCTAGATGAGCCGGGTGCTGTGTAAAGAAGCGTCGGTAGCGCTCCTCGTCGCTGAGTGTTTCGGCCAGCCCGACGACGGCATCGAAGTCGCCGGAACGCAGTCGGCGTACCGACACCGTCGATCCATCCAGGAGCACGGCATGTGAAACCCCAGAGGGAGGGCCGCTCATTTCACCGCACGATCAACACGGGGCACTCACCGTGGCGAAGGATCGGATGGCTGTGCGGACCGACGATCTGAGCGACGTTGTAGGCATCCACGCTACCGACCACTGCCAGTTGCACCGATTCATCCTTGTTCTCGGCCAGAAACCCAGCGAGGCTGGCCGTTGTCGTGACGGGATAGATATGCAGATCCGGGTCGCGCTGTTTCCACTTCTCCATGCGGTGGTCCAGAATGCCGGCCGATGCGCCGACCGCGAGGATCGGTGCCTGACGAAGCCGTGCCTCGTTCGTGGCGTATTCGATGACGGTGTCGTTGTCGGGATCATCGTTGACCGCGACGGCGATCCAGGCGACGCCGGAAATCGGCTTGTGGTCTCGAGTGCGGATGATCGCGACCGGGCAGTGTGCCCTCTCGGCCAAACTGGCCGCGGTCGAGCCGAGAAATTCGCGGGCAACGGAACCGATTCCCACCGATCCGACACAGACCATGGCGGCACTTCGAGATTCGTCGACCAATGCGCCGTCAATAGGTCCCCACAGGATGTCCGTCTCAATCTTCACCGTCTTTTCGGTGGCCATCACCGCGGCCGTCGCTGCACGCAGCGCGGACTCGGCATATTGGACCTCGACCTTGAAGGCGTCGGCAGGTGCGGCCGAGTCTTTCTCGACGGGGAGGACGTGAACGATTCTCAGAGGAGCGCCACGAGCGACTGCCTCGTCTATCGCCCACTTCACTGCATTGATCGCGGCCTCTGAGCC
>DATFCF010000736.1:0-14285 GCA_035253445.1 Mycobacterium sp. | reverse complement strand
GTGCGTGACGGAACGCTGCGCGCGGTGATCGGTGGCGGCGAGCGGCAGGAGTTCGCGACGAGTCGACTGGCCGACGTCGACACGATGCATGCGATGACGATTCACAAGAGCCAGGGCAGCCAGGCCGAGGCGGTGACGGTGCTGCTCCCGCAGGAGGACTCGCGGCTGTTGACGCGCGAGCTGCTCTACACGGCGGTGACGCGCGCCAAGGAGCGGGTGCGGGTCATCGGAGACGAGACCTCGGTGCGGTCGGCGGTCGACCGGCGCGCGGTACGGGCGAGCGGGTTGCGAAGGCGGTTGCGACCGTGACCGGTCAGCAGGCCTGGCCGGCGAAGAAGGCGCCGCCGACGAGTGCGATGACGATCGCGACGGTGGGATAGCCCATCGACATGGCCGCCACGACTCCGACGATCACGGAGACGGCGATCAGGAACTGAAGAAATCCGAGCAGCCAGCGGGTGGCGTCGATCGATCCATGGTGATGCGGCGGGGTGGCGGGATGCTGAACCACCGCACCGTTGTGTGCTCCTGCTCCGACCATTGACCAGCCTTTCGTATGACGGCGCTCACAATATAGCCTGCCAGTGGCTTGAGTCACACGTATGTCGTCGAGAATTAGCTGGGTCGTCGTCAAGTTGCAATGCATCGGCGGTGCCAATCGTGGGAGCACTCGCACTGAACGGTGCTGATCTCAGGTGGATATGAGCACCGCGACGTCGCTGTGCAGATGCGCCAGGCCGCTATCCAAGGTTGCCAACTGGCCGTTGCGGATTCGGGCCAAGTGAGCGAGGTAGGCATCGGTCACCTGTCGGTGGCCGACCACACCTGCTAACTCGACTTCCGCGAAAGAGACGCCGTCAAGCCAGAACTCGTGGCGGCTAGCGCTCTCGACTGCGCTGACGACATCGTGTGCGACAGCCGCAGACTGGCCGGTCCGCAGTAGAAAGCGGACAAGACTTCCCTGCGTGATCGGGCACGTCGCAAACGCTTCGTCAGATGCCGATAACCATTCCGCAGCGACGTCGTGGTGTATGTGCTCGGGTACAACCAGTGAGATAAGGACGTTCGCATCGAGCAGGACTGTCACTCCTCATCCTCCAACGACCGCACATCCTCCGATGTCACCACTGTCCCGACGCTGACCAGGGGCAATCCCGTTCGGGGGTCGATAGAAACTTCCCTTGAGCTGCCGGAGCGGAGGCCTCGTCGAATGAGGTCGGCAACGGTCTCACTCAACGTCCGATGGGTGTCGCGCGCAATGGCCTGCGCCTGTTTGTGCAGGTCATCCGGTAAGTCAATGGTGGTACGCACACCGCATTTTAGCATCAATGCATCAATGCATCACGATGCGGTGGTAGTGGAAGGTGTGCGCTCACGCTGCCGTTCTGGGACGAGGTGGTCGCGGAACCGGCGTCGCACTTCCCGGACGTGCGGATGGACAGCGAGCACATCGACGCGCTGGCGGCGAAGTTCGTGCTGCAGCCGCAGCGGTTCGACGTGGTGGTGGGCTCGAATCTGTTCGGCGACATACTGTCTGACCTCGCGGCGGCGGTGGCGGGATCGATCGGCATCGCGCCGTCGGCCGAAGTGACAGAGGCGCTCGTCGCACAGTTGGGGTGAGACTTTGTTACGAGGGAATTTCGGTGGTGAGCACCTCATAACGCAGATGTAGTCCATCACTAACCAGACGGAAATGGCCCGGGCCTGTAATCGGAGTTGCCGAAAGATCCGATCGGCCTCGCGACACCAACGCCGGTGAATCCGCGTTGTCACCCTAACCATGGAGAGCCCCATGACTTTCGACGACTCCATTTCCGAGAACATCAAGACTTCGCTGGCCGAGATTCCTCACCCGGCGCTGCCGAAAGGTTCCAACATCTACGGCAGCACCAAGATCTTCCCGGACTACAAGGCCGAGAACGGCGAGACTTACTTCACGCTCGTGCATGGCATCGCACACGAATCGTCTGTCAGCTTCGTCGCGGTGCTGCAGGCCACCCGAGCGCTGCGTAAAGGCTTCGAGTCCGCCATCTACTTCTATGGTCCAGGCGCCATCAATTGCCTTGCCACCCGAGGCTTTCCGAAGACCGGCGACTCGGGATTCCCCGGCGAGCAGAACATCAACGACGCGCTGGCGACGTTCATCGGGGAGGGCGGGACCGTGTTCTGCTGCCGCTTCGGGCTGGCACTGCACGGTGGCCGCGAGGAGGACCTGATCGAGGGTGTCATCCCCGCGCATCCGCTCGACGTGCAGGACGCCGTCATCCACTACGCCCGCAAGGGCGCGATCATCAACTCCACCTACATGGTCTAACCGAAAGCCGTTGTGACATGATCACTTTAGCCGCCGTATCGGCCGGCTTCAGCCGCGATCTGGAGCAGAACTACGCCCTGATCGCCGCGCTTGTCGATGAGGCCCGCGATAAGGATGTCGATTTCCTGGTGCTGCCGGAGGCGGCCATCGGCGGCTACTTGTCGACGCTAGGCAATCACGGAGACACCGCGAAGACCGCCGCAGGATCGCTACCGCCTGCCGTCCGGCTGGACGGTCCGGAGATCGCCCGCGTGCAGTCGATTGTCGGCGACATGGTGGTCGCCATCGGTTTCTGCGAGCTTGCCGAGGACGGCCAGACGCGTTACAACGCCGCCGCGGTGCTCGACGGGAACACGGTGTACGGCACGTACCGCAAGGTCCATCAGCCGCTCGGCGAAGGCATGTCGTATTCGGCAGGGGCGGGATACGACGTGTTCGACACTCCCGTCGGCCGGGTCGGCCTGCAGATCTGCTACGACAAGGCCTTTCCGGAGGCGGCCCGCATCATGGCGCTGAAGGGGGCGCAGATCATCGCCAGCCTGTCCGCCTGGCCCGCCGCCCGCACCGCGGCCGCCGAAAACCTGCAGGAGGACCGCTGGACTTACCGGTTCAACCTGTTCGACACCGCCCGTGCGCTGGACAACCAGGTGTTCTGGATCGCGTCCAACCAGAGCGGCACATTCGGCTCGCTGCGCTACGTCGGCAACGCCAAGGTCGTCGACCCCGGTGGAAATGTTTTGGCGACAACGCTTCTCGGCAGCGGCATGGCTGTCGCCGAGGTGGACATCGACGCCACGTTCCGCACCGTGCGAGCGGGCATGTTCCATCTGCGCGACCGCAGGCCCGATGTCTACGGCCCGCTGACCGACGACGGCGCCGCGCAGTGGCTGGAGCTTGCACATGCCTGAGATGACGTTCGAGGTCTGCTGGCCCGATGGCAGCGTGCAGCACTGCTACTCCCCCAGCCTCGTCATACACGACTATCTGAGCGCCGGGTCAAGCTACTCCGTCGCCGAGTTCCTGCAGCGGTCGGGCACGGCGCTGGCCGAGGCCAGCGAACGCGTGCGGGCCAAGTTCGGGTTTGCCTGCACGTCGGCGGCGGCCACCGCCGAGCAGATCGCCCACGCTGCAACGAGGTTCGCGCCGACCGCGACGGTCCACGTCGCCGCGATGCGGCCACCCCTGGAGAAGCCATGAGTACCCACGTGCCGGTCGCCGTCATCGGCGCGGGGCAGGCCGGACTGTCGGTCAGCTGGTACCTCGGCCGCGCCGGCGTCGAGCACGTGGTGCTGGAGGCCGACACACCCGTGCACGCCTGGGCCGACAGCCGGTGGGACAACTTCACCCTCGTCACACCGAACTGGCACTGCAGGCTGCCTGGATACAGCTACCAGGGTCCCGACCCGGACGGCTTCATGACCCGCGACGAGGTGGTCGGCTGGTTGGCCGGGTGGCTGGACACCTTCGACGCACCGGTGCGCACCCACACCCGCGTAACCCGGCTGCGCAACAGAGCCGACGGCGGCTTCGAGCTCACCATCGAAACCCCCTCCGGCGAGGACACATTGACGTGCGAGCACGCCGTCGTCGCGACGGGCGGCTATCCGGTTCCGGTGACGCCGGCATTCGCCGCCTCGCTCGACCCCGCCGTCGCCCAGATCCACTCCGAGCAGTACCGCAACGCCGAACAGCTTCCCGACGGCGCGGTGCTGGTCGTGGGCACCGGGCAATCCGGGGCGCAGATCGCCGAGGACCTGCACCTCGAGGGACGCCGGGTGCACCTGGCTGTCGGCAGCGCCCCGCGCGTCGCCCGGTTCTATCGCGGCCGCGACTGCATGACGTGGCTGGCCGCCATGGGCCTCTACGACAAGGCGGCAGGCGAATACCCCGGCGGCAAGGCGGCGATCGAGAAGACGAACCATTACGTCACCGGGCGCGACGGCGGACGCGACATCGACCTGCGCCAGTTCGCCGCCGAGGGCATGCGGCTCTACGGGACACTGACCGACGGCAAGGACAGCACACTGACGTTCGCGCCGACATTGCGCACCGCACTGGATGCCGCCGACTCGGTGTACAACTCAATCTGCGCCGACATTGACGCCCATATCGAACGCAAGGGCATAACCGCTCCGCCGCCGCAGCGCTACACCCCGGTGTGGGAACCCGAAACCGAGCCCACGACAGTGGATCTGGCGGCGGAAGGAATCACGTGCATCGTGTGGGCCATCGGCTACCGGCCGGACTACCGCTGGATCGAGGCCAGCGCGTTCGACGGCGCAGGACGCCCGATGCAGAACCGCGGCGTCACGACAATGCCCGGGTTGAGCTTCGTGGGATTGCCGTGGATGCACACCTGGGGGTCGGGCCGGTTCCTGGGCATCGACCGCGACGCGCAGCACATCGCCGCGACGATCACTGTCAACTACACCACGTCCAGCCTGCGGCTCGCCGTCGGCCACTGAGGAGTACAAGCGATGACCACCCGCGTCGACCTCGCCCTGCTGGGCATCCGGGGCACGCCACCCGTCAGCCGCACCGCAGGCGCAGGCCCCAGCCACGACGGTCATCTCGTGATCGACGGCCTCAACGCCGCGATCCCGCGGAACCCGTTGAGCCCGTTCGTCTTCGATGGCAGCCGCGTGCTGCGCGACGGCGAGGACACCGGCCTTGACGTCGAGGTGATCGAGCGGCCCAGGTTCTATGACCTGACCACCTCCGACGGTGTGGCCTACGAGAAGCTCGCAAAGCTGCACGGCCGCAACGTGTTGGCCACCACTGTGGTGCAGACGTGTGTGCGCTACGCCCCCGATCAGCGGTGCCGGTTCTGCTCGATCGAGGAGTCGCTGCGCGCCGGCGCGACGACCGCGGTCAAGAAGCCCCTCGAGCTGGCCGAGGTCGCCGCGGCCGCGGTGCGCCTCGACGGCGTCACGCAGATGGTGATGACGACCGGCACGTCGGCGGGCAGCGACCGCGGCGCGCGGCACCTGGCGCGGTGTGTGAAGGCGGTGAAGGCTGCAGTGCCCGGGCTGCCCATCCAGGTGCAGTGTGAGCCGCCTGCCGACCTCGCGGTACTGACCGAACTGCGCGACGCGGGCGCCGACGCCATCGGCATCCACGTGGAATCCCTTGACGATGCAGTGCGGCGACGGTGGATGCCGGGCAAGGCGACGGTGTCGCTTGCGCAGTACCGCGATGCGTGGCGCGAGGCCGTTCGGGTGTTCGGCCGCAACCAGGTGTCGACGTATCTGCTCGTCGGGCTCGGCGAGGATCCCGACGAGCTCATCGCGGGCGCGGGCGAGCTGATCGCGATGGGCGTGTACCCGTTCGTGGTGCCGTTCCGGCCGCACCCCGGCACGCTGGCCGTCGATGCCGACGGGGCGCTCGCACCGGATACGGCGCTGGTCGAGAAGGTGTCGCGAGAGGTCGCGGCGCTCTTGCAGATGGCCGGGATGAGCGGGTCGCAGCAGCGAGCCGGCTGCGCGGCGTGCGGCGCCTGCGGCGTCCTGCAGAACATGGGTGGGTGAAAAACGGTGGCACGGAATGTCGTTCGTCATCGCGAGCTTTCCATTCTGGCCGGGTCCTTGGCCGCCTCGCCGACCTTCCTGATCCACCCTTCTGAAGGCGCCCAGGCCGACGACTACCACCGGTTGCGGCGGCAGGCGTTCGTGGTCGAGCAGGGTCTGTTTCCCGGCAGCGATCGCGACGACGTCGACGACGACCCGCGCGCGGTCGTGCTGGTGGCCACCGACCCGGACGGCACCGTGCTCGGCGGGGTTCGGCTCGCGCCGTGCTGCACCGTCGACATCGGCTGGTGGACCGGAAGCCGGTTGGTAGTCGACCCGGCGGCGCGGGCGTCCGGTGTGGCCCCCGCCCTGATCCGGGCGGCGTGCGCGTATGCGGAGTCGGCTGGCGTGCTGCGGTTCGAGGCCACCGTGCAGTCGCGGTACCTGACGCTGTTCACGAGACTCGGCTGGGACAGCCTCGGCGCATGCGAGGTGGCGGGCCAACCGCATGTACGAATGCGTTGGCCGGTCAACCAGATTCAACGAACGGTGCACGCCACGAAGTCGTTCCTCGGCGAGACGCTGGCTCCGCTGCGCGCGGTGGCGGGCGGGCTGGGTCCTGCCGGCTTTGTCGGCGACGACGGGGTACCACTGCCGGGCAGCGACATCGTTGCCGCGTGTGACGCGATCATCCCGTCCATGGTGGAACGCGACCCGGAATGGGCGGGGTGGTGTTCTATCCTGGTCAACGTCAACGACCTGACCGCGATGGGTGCCACGCCGGTCGGCCTGCTCGACGCGGTGGGGGCACCCACGCGGTCGCTGCTGACCCGGATCATGCGCGGGGTCGCGCAGGCGGCGCAGGCGTGGAGAGTGCCGGTGCTGGGCGGTCACACTCAGGTCGGGGTGCCCGCCGCGCTCGCGGTGACCGCGCTGGGCCGCACCGCTCATCCGGTACCTTCCGGCGGCGGCGTCGCGGGCGACAGCGTGCGGCTCACCGCCGACCTGACTGGCAACTGGCGAACGGGATACCAAGGGCGGCAATGGGACTCAACCAGCAGCCGGCCGAGCTCCGACCTGGTGCGGATCGCGGGCATGGTGGAGTCGATGCGTCCGCGGGCAGCCAAGGACGCCAGCATGGCCGGGATCGTCGGCACCGCCGGGATGCTGGCCGAGGCCAGCGGCACCGGCGCCGAGTTCGACGTTTCGGCGATTCCCCGCCCAGTGGGCGCGGAGATGGGATCGTGGCTGACATGCTTCCCCGGGTTCGGGATGCTCACCGTCGGCGGGGCGGCTGTGTCACTGCCCGACGGGGTGGCCAGCGCGGTGTGCGGCAGGCTGACGTCGGAGCCCGGTGTGCGGCTGCGCTGGCCGGACGGCGTCGTGACGACGGCGGTCACCGCGGAGGTGACGGGCTTAGGCCCGGCATGACGGGAGCGGCATGACGGCGGTGACAATCGCGGCGGTGGCCGCCCATTTCGGCCGCGATGTCGACCGCAGCGTGAGCAAGGTCGTCGGCATCGTCGAGGCTGCGTCGCGAGAAGGTGTGCAACTGTTGGTGTTTCCCGACGCGTGCCTGGGAGGCTACATCGGGGACCTTCGCTCCCCCGACCCCGACGACCCGCCGCCAGCCCTGGATCCCGACGGGCCGGAAATTTCGGCGGTCGTCGCCGCGGCGGGTCCGATGACGGTGTGCGTCGGCTATGCGGAGGCGGCCGTGGGCGGCGGGCGGTACAACTCGGCGATCTGCGTGACAGGCGACGGCGTGTTGGGCACACACCGGAAAGTGCACCAGCCCGCCGGGGAGGCGATGGCGTATCTGGCCGGAGATTCATTCGCGGCGTTCGACACCCCGGTGGGGCGAATCGGCATGCTGATCGACTACGACAAGACCTTCCCGGAGTCGGCGCGGGCGCTGGCTCTGGACGGCGCGCGGATCATCGCCGCACTGTCGGCGTGGCCGGCAAGTGTCACCGATAGGGCGTCGCGGCTGCCCGCAGACCGGCAGTCACGGCTGTTCGACCTCTACGACTGCGCGCGGGCCGCGGAGAACCAGGTGGTGCTTTCGTCGTCGAACCAGACCGGGGTGATGGGCTCGCTGCGGTTCCTTGGCCAAGCCAAGGTGGTGGGCCCGGGCGGGGAGATCCTGGCCACGACGCGGTCCAAGGGCGGCCTGGCCAAGAGCAAGGTCGACGTTGACGCCGAAATCGACCGCGCGCGAAGAGTTCTCAACCATCTCGATGAACGCCGACTCGACGCGTATCACGTGAAGTCGAGGGGCTGAACGGTGCGCGTCGCGCTCGTCACCTACTCCACCAAGCCGCGCGGCGGGGTGGTGCACACGCTTAACCTCGCAGAAGCGCTGGCGGACTTGGGAATGGACGTGACTGTGTGGTCGCTAGCCCGCCAGGGCGACAGGGGCTTCTTCCGGGCGGTCGATCCACAGGTGTCTGTGCGGCTGGTGGACTTCCCCGAGATCGAGGGTGAGTCGGTCACCGAGCGGATCGTGCGGTCGATCGAAAGCCTCAGTCGCGACTTCGTGGCCGACCAATACGACATCGTGCACGCCCAGGACTGCATCAGCGCCAACGCGGTCGGCCCCTGCATCCGGACAATCCACCATCTCGACGAGTTCACCACACCGATACTGGCAGAATGCCACGAGAAGGCGGTCGTGCAGCCCTACGCGCGAATCTGCGTATCGGCAGCGGTGGCCGCCGAGGTTTTCGCCGGGTGGGGGCTGCGGCCGACGGTGATTCCGAACGGCGTGCGGGCGGACAGGTTCATCGCTGCGGCTGCGGATCATTCGGGTCAGCGGCGGTGGCGGGACATGCTGGGGCGGTACGTGCTGGCGGTAGGCGGTATCGAACCGCGCAAGGGGTCGCTGGATCTGGCATCGTCGTATCACCTTTTACGGCAACGGTTTCCGGACATGTCGCTGGTGTTTGCCGGCGGGGAGACATTGTTCGACTATCGGGACTATCGGGCGGCGTTCGACCAGCGGTGTGCAGAGCTGGAGGTGTCCCCGGTGATTCTCGGCGCCGTCGATGACGACGAGTTGCCGAGCCTGGTCGCGGCGTGCGACGTGTTCGCTTTCCCGTCGACGAAGGAGGGCTTCGGCCTGGCTGCGATGGAGGCGCTGGCGGCGGGCCGGCCGGTCGTCACGCGAGACCTGCCGGTACTGCGGGAGGTGTTCGGCACGACTGTGCGGTATGCGGCCGATCCCGCCGGGTTCGCGGCCGCGATGGCTGAGTCGTTGGCCGACCGGGGCCGGGCCCTCGATGGGCGAGAGTTGGCGCGGTCGATGACGTGGGAGGCCGCTGCGCGGGCGCATATCGCGTTCTATCGAGCGCACCCGCGCAATTACTGATCTGCCGTGTGTGCGGGCCGCAGAACAAAGTCGCGCCATTAGGACGTGATTGAGCCGTGTGCTCTGGAATGCTGGTAGCGACTCATCTGGCGGCGCGAGGAGGCTTCAGGCGGTGGCCGATATCGACCGCACCCGCACCATCGCGGCTGCCCCGAAGCAGATCTGGGATGTCCTCGCGGACTTCGGCGCGATCGGTTCGTGGGCCGGCAACGTCGACCACTCGTGCATCCTCGTTGCCGGGCCTCAACCCGTCGGCACCACGCGGCGAATTCAGGTCGGACGCGAGGTTCTTGTCGAGCGCGTCGTCGAGTTCGACCCGCCGCACGCACTTGCCTATGACATCGAGGGCCTGCCCAAACGCCTGCGCAAGGTCACCAACCGCTGGACGCTGCGGCCGGTCGGCCGTTCGAGCGTGGTCACGCTGACCAGCACGGTCGAAATCGGTTCTCGCCCAGACCAACAGCTGGCCGAACGCATCGTATGCCGCGTACTGGCCCGGCAATCCGACGCGATGCTCGCCGGCCTCGCGAAACGAATGGAGAGTGCTCGTGGCTGATCGCCCCGACATCGTCATCCTGATGACCGACGAGGAGCGCGCAACTCCTCCCTACGAGGCGCCCGAGGTTCTCGCGTGGCGTGACCGAACGCTGCCCGGCCGCAAGTGGTTCGAGGAGCACGGCGTGAGTTTCCAGCGGCACTACACCGGCTCGCTGGCCTGCGTGCCCAGCCGCCCGACGATCTTCACCGGGCACTACCCAGACCTGCACGGCGTCACCCAGACCGACGGCATCGGCAAGGTGTACGACGACTCCCGGATGCGGTGGCTGCGCCGGGGTGAGGTGCCCACGCTGGGCAACTGGTTCCGTGCGGCCGGATACGACACTCATTACGACGGCAAGTGGCACATCTCGCACGCCGACCTCACCGACCCGGCGACCGGCCGACCGCTGGCGACCAACGACGACGACGGTGCTGTCGACGGTGATGCGGTGCAGCGCTACCTCGACGCGGATCCGCTTTCGCCGTACGGCTTTTCGGGCTGGGTCGGCCCGGAGCCGCACGGCGCGCTGCTGTCCAACGCGGGGATTCGGCGTGACCCGTTGATCGCCGAGCGCGTCGTGGCGTGGTTGGAGGACCGCTATGCGCGGCGCCGGGCGGGAGACACTGACGCGTTGCGCCCGTTCCTGCTGGTGGCCAGCTTCGTCAACCCGCATGACATCGTGCTGTTCCCGGCGTGGCAGCAGCGCAGCCCTGTCAAGCGGTCACCACTGGATCCGCCCGCGGTACCGGCGGCGCCGACGGCCGATGAGGACTTGTCGACCAAGCCGGCCGCGCAGATCGCGTTCCGTGAGGCCTATTACTCGGGCTACGGCCCGGCGCCGGCGATCAACCGCACGTATGACCGCAATGCCCAGCAGTACCGCGACTTGTACTACCGGCTGCACGCCGAGGTGGACGGGCCTCTTGACCGCGTGCGACGCGCGGTGACCGACGGCGGGTCGGAGAATGCGGTGCTGGTGCGGACGTCCGATCACGGCGATCTGCTGGGAGCACACGGTGGCCTGCATCAGAAGTGGTTCAACCTGTACGACGAGGCGACGCGGGTGCCGTTCGTGGTGGCGCGGATCGGTTCGGGGGCCACCTCGGCCCGCGCGGTGACGGCGCCGACGTCGCATGTGGACATCGTCCCGACGCTGCTCGGGGCGGCGGGCGTCGACGTGGATGCGGTGGCGGCGACGCTGGCATCGACGTTCACCGAAGTGCACTCGTTGCCGGGCAGGGACTTGATGCCGGTGGTGGACGGAGCTGAGGCCGACGAGGCGCGGGCGGTCTATCTGATGACGCGCGACAACATGCTGGAGGGCGATACGGGAGCGTCGGGTCTGGCGCGCCGGCTGAAGTTGACAGCGAATCCGCCTGCGCCGCTGCGGATCCGGATCCCCGCGCATGTCGGGTCGAACTTCGAAGGGTTGGTGGTGCGGGTCGACGAGGTTGCGGGCGGCGAGGGCCACTTGTGGAAGCTGGTGCGCACGTTCGACGATCCGGCGACGTGGACGGAGCCTGGGGTGCGCCATCTCGCGGCGAACGGAATCGGCGGCGAGGCGTATCGGAGCGATCCGCTCGACGACCAGTGGGAGCTGTACGACCTAACGGCGGACTCGGCGGAGGCGGTCAACCGGTGGACGGATCCGGACCTGGACGAGCTGCGCCAGCACTTGCGGATGCAGTTGAAGCAGGCGCGGGCCAGTGGGGTGCCGGAACGAAATCAGCCGTGGCCGTATGCGTCGCGAAGGCCGCCGGTTGCGTCGCCGGGGCTTGTTCGTCGCGTGTTCGAAGGCGCGCCCGCAGCCGCCGCGCGGGCTTACGACAGGCTTCTCCGACGCGCCAACAAATGACGAGGGGGCCGGGTCGCCGGGCTCGCCATCGGTGGCGTCTGGCATCTGGCCGGCGTTGATCACATCTGTCCCGCCAGTCACGCTTCCGAACCGCAATGGGAAGTGCCCACCTCGCAGCGACTTCTCAGCGACAAGCCCGAGGGGCGCCGACGTCGGCGGCGACCGCTTCCGTAACGCCATCGGCGGATGGCACGATAACACCGGCAGCAACATCAACATCATTCGTCCCAGTGGTTGTGGAGGCCGTGTGCGACTCCGTTGGAAAACCGCAGTCGGAGCGGTCGTAGTCAGCGTGGCCGCGGCGCTGGGCGGACTATCGCCGGCGGTATCGCAGGCTGAGCCCCCTGCCGCCGCGAAGGACTTCTCCAAACCCGCAATCGTCATTCTGGGGTACGGCCTCAATCCCGACGGCAGCCCGCGCTGGATTCTGCATACCCGCGTGCTGGCGGGTCTGGCCGTTGCGCAGTTCTTCCCGCAGTCGCCGATCATCGTGACCGGCGGCAACCCGAAGAACGGCAACACCGAAGCCGGGGAAATGCGCAAGATGCTGCTGCTTATGGGCTTTCCCGACAACCGGATCATTGTCGAGGACAAGGCGAACAGCACCGTGCAGAACGCGCGGTTCTCGGTACCGCTGGCGAAGAAAGCCAAGACGTCGGGAATCATCGTGGTGACGTCCTCGACGCATCAAGGGCGTGCGGATACGAACTTCGTCGATGCCGGCGGCAATGTCCTTGCCACGGTGAGCTTTCCCGACGGAGACCCAGGCACGAACGTCACGCAGTTCGTCCGTGATGTGATGAGTCCGTTCATCAACGTCGGCTAGGTGCTGCCGTTGCCGCTAGGGGGTTGTTCCCTCCTGGGGGGCACCGGGGACCCAAGCGAGAATGTCCCGAACGCCGTCGTTGTAGACGACACTGTTGGGCACGTCGCCGACGACATCGAAGTAGAGCTTGCCGGGCACCGTGCCGCCGATGACGCGGTAGTTGGCCCCGCTTTCAGCGCGGGCATTGAACATCGAAACCATGGGTACGGCGCCGCGCGTGTCGACGGTCACGGCCGCTTCGTACAGTTGTCCGCTATGGGGCACGGGGTCGGAACTCGGATTCAGCCCCTCAACCGTGTAAGTAATCATCGGAGCACCGGTCGCGGGATCGAGCAGGGTCTCCTGCTGACCGAATGGCTTGATGTTGTCAGCCGCCGATGCCGGCGCGACGGCGCCGACGCTCAACGCGATCGCTGCGGCGGCGACCGCTCCGGCTAATTTCTGGATCTTCACCGTGACTCCCCTCGTTCGCCTGGTGTTATACCGCAATCGGTACCCGCAAAAGCCGCGTTGAAAACGTCAACCGCAAACCCGGCCACCGTCGGCTAGGGGCCAAGTGCGGCTACGTTTGTCCGGTGGGATCTGGACCAGGCGCCCCCGCCAACCGGGAGATCGTCCTCACCGAGGAGTTCCAACACGCGCTGACGCTGCTGGCCGAGGGTGAGCACCTGTTCCTGACGGGAAAGGCGGGAACCGGTAAGTCGACGCTGATCCGCCGCTTCATGGCCGAGAGCGACCGCAACGTCGTGGTGGTCGCGCCCACCGGCATCGCGGCGCTCAACGTCGACGGGTACACGATTCACCGGCTGTTCGGGTTCCGCACGACGACGACGCTGGACGACGTCCGCGGTGGCGGCTACCGGCCGGGGCGGTTCACGAAGACCCTGGCGTCACTGGACACGTTGATCGTCGATGAGGCGTCGATGGTGCGGGCCGACGTGTTCGACATGCTGGCCGCGGCGCTGGAGCGGTTCGGGCCTTCGCCGGGCCTGCCGTTCGGTGGGGTGCAGATCGTGCTTGTCGGCGACCTGTACCAGCTGCCGCCAGTGGTCACCGAAGGCGAGGCTGGCTACTTCTCGACGACATATGAGACGCCGTACTTCTTCTCCGCCACCAGCTTCCGGCGTGACGACTTCCCCACCGTTGGGCTGACGACGGTGTTCCGCCAACTTGGCGACGATCGAATGACCGCCATTCTCAACGAGATTCGCGAAGGTGTGCTGCTGGGCCATGCCCGAGAGCAGCTCAACGCGCGCACGAATCCCGACTTCGTACCGCCCGACGGTGAATTCTGGCTGACGCTGGCGCCGACCAATCGGCTGGTGACGGCGCGCAATCGTCAGCAGCTCGAGCGGTTGCCCGGTGATGAGTTGACTCACCACGCGCGGGTATTCGGCGATCTGTCGTTGTTCGATCCACCGGTCGAGGAGACGCTGCGGTTCAAGGTCGGGGCGCAGGTGATGATGCTGAACAACGACCAGGGCAACCGCTGGGTGAACGGCACCATCGGCCGGGTGATCGGCGTCGACTACGACCGCTACGGCGCCGTCGTCGAGGTGGAATTCCCCGATGGGACCTGTGCGGACGTGACGCCCTACACGTGGGAGGCGACACGGCCGGTGGTGGCGGGCGGTTCGCTGAGCCGGGAGGTGATCGGCTCGTACACGCAGCTGCCGTTCAAGCTGGCGTGGGCGATCACGATCCACAAAAGCCAGGGCCAGACGCTGGACCGGTTGATTGTGGACCTGACGGGCGGGATGTTCTCGACCGGTCAGCTGTATGTCGCGCTCAGCCGGTGCACGTCGATGAGCGGGCTGGTGCTGAAACGTCCTGTGCTGCCGAAGGATTTGAAGGTCGACCGGCGGATCGCGCG
>DATFCF010000735.1:0-6909 GCA_035253445.1 Mycobacterium sp. | reverse complement strand
CTCCTACGAAGCCCAGGTGATAATCGCGATGTGGAACCTGCTGCGTCCCACCGGGATTGACGACATTTACCTGCGAGGTGACCTGGTAGCGTGGGCCGAGCCATGCTTGGCAGATGATCGCGAGCGTGGCGTTCGCGTAGTACTCGGCGAATACGTCGGGCGCATGCAGCGCCAGCTTCTGCGCGGCGTTCCAGATGCGGTCGTTTGCGCCCGGCTTGCCGAAGTGATCGCCGGCGGCCGCGCCCGCGGCGTGCTGCGCGGCGATGATGTCGAAGAACGCCCCGCTGGCGCGGTCGACGATGTCGGCGGAGAAGGCCCCCTCGAAGACCACGACGCCTGGTCCGCCGGCCAGCGCCCGGATCAACTCGGACTGCAGCACACGCCGGCCGCACACGTGCACCGCGTCGGCCGCGTACACCGGGACGTTGCTTCGGACGTCGTGGGCCGACGGGTAGTCGGCCAGAGCTGTATCGCGCTGTACCTGCGCGCGAAAGTCGTCGAGACGGCAATCGGACTCGTCGATCCATGGCTGGTAAGTGGTGCGCATTGGTCCGGCCATGGCCGTTAGTCTTGCTGCGATAGCGACCGCATTCAACGCCAGAAAACCATCAAAAACCCTTCAGAGTGAACGGCGCAGCAGAGAAAGCGAGCCCATGCCGCACCGCTACAAGGTTCGCGAGATCGCTCAGCAGGCCGGGCTGAGCGAGGCCACTGTCGACCGTGTCCTCAACGACCGGCCGGGGGTGCGGCAAAACACCAGAGCAGAGGTGATGCAGGCGATCGCCGACCTCGACAAGCAGCGCACCCAGTTGCGCCTCAATGGCCGCCGCTACCTCATCGACGTGGTGATGCAAACCCCGCAGCGGTTCTCCGACGCCTTCCGTGCCGCGATCGAGGCTGAGCTGCCCGTCTTCGTGCCCGCCATGCTGCGGGCCCGCTTCCACCTGTGGGAGTCGGGGTCGACCGCGCAGATGGTCGACACGCTGAGCCGCATCCGCGGCAGCCACGGCGTGGTGCTCAAGGCGCAGGACGAGCCCGAGGTGGCAGAGGCCATCGGCCGCCTCGTCGAGGCCGGGGTCCCGGTGGTGACGTATGCGACCGACGTCCCCGGCAGCGCCCGCTGCGGATATGTCGGCATCGACAACCACGGAGCCGGGGTGACCGCCGCCTATCTGATGCGGCAATGGCTCGGTTCTGCGCCGTCGGACGTGCTGATCACGCTCAGCCGGACGGTGTTCCGCGGCGAAGGGGAGCGCGAAGTCGGTTTCCGTTCGGGGCTGCGCAGCTCCGGCCGCACGATCGTCGAGGTGAGCGAAAGCGACGGCATCGACGCGACGAACGAACGACTGGTGCTCGACGCACTCGAGCAGAACCCCGGGGTAGAGGCCGTTTACTCCGTTGGCGGCGGCAACACGGCCACCGTCGCGGCGTTCGACAAACTAGGACGGGAGTGCAGGGTTTTCATCGCGCACGATCTCGACGCCGACAACCGGCGGCTGCTGCGCGAAGGCCGGATCTCGGTGGTCCTGCACAACGATCTGCGCGCCGACGCGCGGCTGGCGTTGCGACTGATCCTGCAGGAACGCGGCGCGTTGCCCGTCGAACCGGCACGCGCGGCGCCCATCCAGGTCATCACGCCCTACAACCTGCCCGGTTAGTGCTAGCGGGTGGCTACTGATCGGTAGCTGTTTCCTTAGGAATGACATTCTCGTTAACGTGACGAAAACCACAGTTCTGTCTCGACCTGCCCGCCTCCACATCGCCTGAGCTGTGCGTTCGATGGGTTGTCACGTGCGCGTCGCCCGCGAGTCGGGTAAAGGCCTACCTAAGAGAAGTGCAATAATCGGTACTGACAGTGACATCAAAACTCCTGCGGACGTCCGCTGACGGCGCGTCGGTCTGACCGCGACTCGGAGGACTTCGCTCACAACGCTCGAAAGGCAGGCGCGTGGGGGCCAACGGCAACGGGGCCAGTACAGGGTCGCGACAGAAGCTCGAAAAGGTCGTCATCCGCTTTGCTGGCGACTCCGGCGACGGCATGCAGCTCACCGGCGACCGATTCACCTCCGAAGCCGCCTTGTTCGGCAATGACCTTGCCACGCAACCGAACTACCCGGCCGAGATCCGGGCGCCGCAGGGCACGCTTCCCGGCGTTTCCTCGTTCCAGATTCAGATTGCCGACTACGACATCCTCACGGCGGGTGATCGGCCCGACGTGCTCGTCGCGATGAACCCCGCCGCGCTGAAGGCCAATGTCTCCGATCTGCCGCGAGGCGGCCTGATCATCGCCAACTCCGACGAGTTCACCAAGCGGAATCTGGCGAAGGTGGGCTACGAGGCCAATCCGCTGGAGAGCGAAGAGCTGTCCGACTACGTCGTTCAGGCCATCCCGATGACCACGCTGACACTTGGTGCGGTCGAGTCGATCGGTGCGACGAAGAAGGACGGCCAGCGCGCCAAGAACATGTTCGCGCTCGGCCTGCTGTCGTGGATGTACGGCCGCGAACTCGAGCACAGCGAGGCGTTCATTCGCGAGAAGTTCGCCCGCAAGCCCGATATCGCCGAGGCCAACGTGCTGGCGCTGAAGGCCGGCTGGAACTACGGAGAAACCACCGAGGCGTTCGCCGTCACCTATGAGGTGTCGCCGGCCAAGCTCAAGACCGGCGAGTACCGGCAGATCTCCGGAAACACCGCGCTGGCCTACGGCCTGGTCACGGCCGGCCATCTCGGCGACCTCCAGCTGGTGCTCGGGACCTACCCGATCACCCCGGCGTCGGACATCCTGCACGAACTGTCGAAGCACAAGAACTTCAACATCCTCACCTTCCAGGCCGAGGATGAGATCGCCGGCATCGGTGCGGCCATCGGCGCTTCCTACGGCGGGGCGCTCGGGGTCACCAGCACCTCGGGGCCCGGCATCTCGCTGAAGTCCGAGGCGATCGGCCTGGCCGTGATGACGGAGCTTCCGCTGATCGTCATCGACGTGCAGCGTGGCGGCCCGTCGACCGGTCTGCCGACCAAGACCGAGCAGGCCGACCTGCTGCAGGCGCTCTACGGGCGCAACGGCGAATCGCCGGTTGCGGTGCTGGCACCGCGCTCACCGTCGGACTGCTTCGAGATCGCTGTGGAGGCCGCGCGGATCGCGGTCACCTATCACACGCCCGTGATCATCCTGTCCGACGGAGCGATCGCGAACGGCTCGGAGCCGTGGCGCATCCCCGACGTCGACGGTTATGCACCCATCGAGCACACGTTCGCGAAGTCCGGTGAGCCGTTCCAGCCGTACGCCCGCGACCCGGAGACCCTGGCCCGGCAGTTCGCCATCCCGGGCACTCCCGGTCTGGAGCACCGCATCGGCGGGCTCGAGGCGGCCAATGGGTCTGGCAACATCTCCTACGAGCCGAAGAACCACGACCTGATGGTGCGACTGCGTCAGGAGAAGATCGCCGGGATCAAGGTTCCGGACCTCGAGGTCGACGATCCGAGCGGTGAAGCCGAACTGCTGTTGCTCGGGTGGGGCAGCTCCTACGGCCCCATCGGTGAGGCGTGCCGGCGCGCGCGCCGGAAGGGCATCAACGTCGCCCACGCACATATCCGCCACCTCAGTCCTTTCCCGGCCAACCTCGGTGAGGTTCTGCAGCGTTACCCCAAGGTCGTGCTGCCGGAGATGAACCTGGGACAGCTCGCACTGCTGCTGCGCGGCAAGTTCCTCGTAGACGTGCAATCGGTGACGAAGGTGGAAGGCATGGCGTTCCTGGCCGACGAGGTCGAGGGCATCATCGATGCCGCGCTGGACGGAACGTTGGGTGAAAAGGAAATGGACAAGGCCAAGTTCGCACGGCTGGCGGCCGCAACGGTCGAGGTTGAAGCAGCAGGCCTGACTGGCGTGGGAGCAAACGCATGACTGACGTGATCGGCGCCGACCTGGGCCTGACTCCACTGTCGAAGATCAGTGGGGTGCCCACCACCGATGAACCGCAGAAGTCCAAGGACTTCACCAGCGACCAAGAGGTGCGCTGGTGCCCGGGCTGCGGTGACTACGTCATCCTCAACACGATCCGCAACTTCCTGCCCGAGCTCGGGCTACGCCGGGAGAACATCGCGTTCGTATCCGGGATCGGATGCTCGAGCCGCTTCCCGTACTACCTGGAAACGTATGGCTTCCACTCGATTCACGGCCGCGCGCCGACCATCGCCACCGGCTTGGCGCTTGCCCGCGAAGACCTCTCGGTGTGGGTTGTCACCGGCGATGGCGATGCGCTGTCGATCGGCGGAAACCACCTGATCCATGCACTGCGCCGCAACATCAACATAACGATCCTGTTGTTCAACAACCGGATCTACGGGCTGACCAAGGGCCAGTACTCGCCGACGTCGGAGGTCGGCAAGATCACCAAGTCCACCCCGATGGGCTCGCTGGATTACCCGTTCAACCCCGTGTCGCTCGCGCTGGGCGCCGAGGCGACGTTCGTCGGTCGCGCGTTGGACTCCGACCGCAAGGGCCTCTCGGAGGTGCTCCGTGGTGCCGCCCAGCACCGTGGCGCCGCGCTGGTCGAGATCATGCAGGACTGCCCGATCTTCAACGACGGTTCTTTCGACGCGCTGCGCAAGGAAGGCGCCGAGGAGCGCCTGATCAACATCGTCCACGGTGAGCCGATCACCTTCGGCGCCGACGGCGAGTACTGCGTGATCAAGTCCGGGTACGGGCTGGAGGTGGCCAAGACCGCCGACGTGTCCGCGGACGAGATCGTCGTGCACAACGCGCAGATCGACGACCCGGCGTACGCCTTCGCGCTGTCGAGGCTTTCCGAGCAGAACCTCGAGCACATGGTGATGGGCATTTTCCGTCAGGTCAGCCGGCCCACGTACGACGACGCGGCGCGCCAGCAGCTCATCGCCGCGCGCGACGCCAAGCCGCACGACACGGCGGCACTGCAATCGCTGCTGCGCGGTAAAGACACCTGGACCGTCGACTAACGTCACCGGCGTGACAACTTCGATTCCGCTGGCCGCCGTCGTGCTGGCGGGTGGGGCCTCGCGTCGAATGGGCCGCGACAAGGCCACGGTGATTTTTGAAGGTCCCACGGGGGCCAAGACGTTCGTCGAGCACATGGTGTCGGTTGTCAGCCCGCGCTGTTCCCCGGTGTTCGTGATCGCCGCTCCGGGACAAGCGCTTCCGAGCCTGCAGGCCGAGGTGCTGCGCGACGAGGTGCGCGGCGTCGGGCCGCTGCTGGCCACCGGGCGGGGACTGCGAGCGGCCGCCGAGGCCGGGGTCGAGTTGGCGTTCGTATCCGCGGTGGACATGCCGCTGCTATCCACCGATCTAATCGATGAACTCGCCGGGCCCGCAGTGCGCCTGGGCGCTGACGTGGTGCTGCCATGGGATGGCCGCGATCACTACCTTGCGGGTATCTACCGGACGTCGCTGGCCGACCACGTCGACGCCCTGGTCGCCGCGGGTGAGCGCAGCATGCGAGCGCTGGTGGACACGGTCGATACGCAACGGATCGTGATGCCTGAGCAGCCGTCGTTGACGAACGTGAACACCGCCGCGGATCTGAGCGCGGCAATTCCGCCACGTATTGGCTAGCAAACTTACAAATAGTAGTGCCTTGAATTTCACCATTTAGCGCCCGCTATTCGCGGTCGGTAATTGTGACGATTAACTGCGTGATAAACAACACCGAGTTGTTATATGCGCTGTCGAAGTGCGTCGGCGACGCACGCGATCGTTGCGTTGGAATCGCTTACACGGCAAGTGTTTTGAGACACGTCGAGTGCCGATATGCATCAATTCGATCACCTTCCGTGCAGGACTTTGGATCTCAGGCCCTCGCCGGCAACGTGCCGGGCGTTGCGGCGACGGCCGACCCGGCCAGCGGAGCAGCGGTCGGGCATGCCGATGCTGCAACGGCCGGAGCATGCGTGCTCACGCCGATCATCGCCGCGTGCTTCAAATACGTTGTCCTGCTGTAGGGTTCACGACCATCGATCGGCACGAACACGCGCACATCCCAGCTGCACAGCCAATGCCCGACTTCTGTCGCACGCGGTGAAAACTGCATGCGTGCAACTGATTTCGGCCTCGCCGGGTCCACGCGGGACGACGTGCCCTCTCAGCGAACCCCAGTGTGAAAGGTGGGGCACGAGTGGCTTTGACCTGCGTTTATGCGTCCGTACTGGACGTTTGGGCGGCCAATACGGGGTCTAAACGTCAAAATGCCGTGTTCCAGCTCACAAAATCATGGTGATTTGGCTCACGACGACACGCGCGCGCAGTCAATTCCCCGTACGCGTCAAACTCGCAGTTGACCTGCATAGACGATTCTCAGGGTCTGTCGTAATCATCTTGTGATCTGTCCGTGACACGCGCTCGACGGATATGACTAATCGCTTCTGGCTTTGTACGGTCCAAATGGCTCAAAACGGAGCAAATAATTCAAGACCCACGAACCTGCGTGTGAGTGGGGCTGCGGGAGGCGAGATCGCCTTCGGTGGCCGCCGGGCGTAACGCCCGGTGAGGCACTTCTTGCCTCCCCTGTCGCGTCTGACCGAGACGGCGCGACCCAACTCTCTTGCCTGTGTATAGGCAGCTACGCCCGCGCCCCGAGCGCGGGTGTTGATGGCGCGCGCTTGGCGAAAGGAACGAAGTGAAGAACATCCGCAAGACGTTTGGTCTGGCCACCATTGCCGGTGCGCTTGCTGTGGCACCGATGGCAGCGTCGATTGGACTGGCGGCTGGCACCGCGAATGCGGACAGCGTGAACTGGGACGCTGTCGCGGCCTGTGAGTCCGGCGGTAACTGGGCGATCAACACCGGCAACGGCTACTACGGCGGAGTGCAGTTCGACCAGAACACCTGGGAACGTAACGGCGGGCTGCGGTTTGCCCCGCGCGCCGATCTGGCCA
>DATFCF010000734.1:0-11681 GCA_035253445.1 Mycobacterium sp. | reverse complement strand
ATGACCCGTTCCAGGTTGCCGGCCAGTCCGCCACCGGTGACGTGGCAAAAGGTGCGGACCTGTGTTTCGGCGGCCAGCGCCAAGCAGTCCTTGGCATAGATCCGGGTGGGCTCCAGCAGTTCCTCACCAAGAGTGCGGCCGAACTCTTCGACGTGGCCGGCCAGGTTCATCCGGTCGATCTCCAACAGCACCTTGCGTGCTAGCGAATAGCCGTTGGAATGCAGGCCGGTGGCCGCCATCGCGATGAGCACGTCGCCGGGTCTGACACGGTCGGGCCCCAGCACGTCATCGGCTTCGACGACGCCGACACCGGTGGCCGAGATGTCGTAGTGGTCGGGCGCCATCAACCCCGGGTGTTCGGCGGTCTCGCCGCCGAGCAGGGCACAGCCAGCCATCACGCAGCCGTTGGCGATGCCGGAGACCAGTTCACTGATCCGCTCCGGCACTGTTCGCCCGACAGCGATGTAGTCCTGCAGAAACAGCGGCTCGGCGCCGCACACCACCAGGTCGTCGACCACCATCGCAACCAGGTCGATGCCCACGGTGTCGTGCTTGTCCATGGCCTGGGCGACCGCCAGCTTGGTGCCGACGCCGTCGGTCGACGAGGCGAGCACCGGCTCCCGGTAGCCGCCGCGCAGGGCGAACAGGCCGGCGAATCCGCCGATGCCTCCTCGCACCTCGGGCCTGGTGGCCTTCTTGGCGAGCGGTTTTAAGAGTTCGACCGCACGGTCACCGGCTTCGATGTCCACCCCGGCCGATGCGTAGGAGATGCCGTGTTGTTCGGCGCGATCCGTCATCGAGAGCAAGGCTACCGTCGTTCGCCGCGACTCGGTAACCAGTCGACGCGGGGCCTATTCCATTCGTTCGGTCCCGGGATCACCCGCGGTGTGAGAACGTGACCGACCATGAAAACAGTTCGCTGGTTTGCGCTAGCTGCGGCGGCGACCGTGCCGGCATCCATGTTCTCCCCCGCGACCGCGTTCGCCACGCCGTCGATCAACACCGAAGCCGTGGTCATCTCGCAGGCGACGTTCGACGGCGTCGACTACATCACCCGGGAGATCACGATCCAGCCGGGCGGCAGCACCGGTTGGCACTATCACGACGGCCGGGTGTTCGGCGTCGTGCGCCAGGGCACGCTCACCCGCACCTTTGCCGACTGCGCGGACGTCGTCTCCCCCGTCGGATCCGCGGTCACCGAGGACAGCGGGGCCGATCATGTTCACGTCGGCCGCAATCTGGGGCCGGAGCCGGTGGTGCTGTGGGTCGACTACATCCAGCCTGCGGGCGCCGCGCTGTCGGTGGACGTGCCCGATCCTGGCTGCGGCCTCGGCTGAACCACGCTCGCCGCGCGACCGTTAGGCTCGACTAACGAACGAGCGAGGGGCGCAGCTTGATGACTCAGACACCGGCCACGACGCGAAAACACTTTCCCGGCATCAGTTCCCGCGCCTGGGAACATCCCGCCGACCGGACCGCACTGACCGCGCTGCGCCGGCTCAAGGGCTTCGACCAGATTCTCAAGGTGTTGTCGAGCATGCTGCGGGAACGCCAGCATCGGTTGTTGTATCTGGCCAGCTCCGTGCAAGTGGGGACTCGGCAGTTCGCGGATCTCGATGCGCTGCTCGACGAATGCGTTCAGGTGCTGGACGCGCCGGTGAAGCCGGAGCTGTTCGTCAGCCAATCACCACTGGTCAACGCCTACACGATCGGCATGGACACGCCGTTCATCGTCGTCACCTCCGGCATGTACGAGCTGATGACGCACGAGGAGATGCGGTTCGTTCTCGGCCACGAGCTCGGGCACGCGCTGAGCGGGCACGCGGTTTACCGCACCATGCTGATGCACCTGATGCGGTTGGCGTCGTCGTTCGGCTTCGTTCCGCTCGGGGGCTGGGCGCTGCGCGCCATCGTCGCCGCGCTGCTGGAATGGCAACGCAAGTCCGAACTCTCCGGCGACCGAGCGGGCCTGCTGTGCGGCCAAGACGTCGACGCCGCCATCCGAGTGGAATTGAAGCTGGCCGGGGGGAGCCACCTCGACAAGCTCGACTCGCAGGCCTTCGTGGCCCAGGCTCGTGAATACGAACGCTCGGGCGACATGCGCGACGGTGTGCTCAAGCTGCTCAACCTCGAACTGCAGACCCACCCGTTCTCGGTCCTGCGCGCCGCCGCGTTGACGAAGTGGGTCGACACCGGCGGGTACGGCGCCATCATGGCCGGCGACTATCCGTTGCGTACCGACGACGACAACGCCCGCTGGCATGAGGACATCGGCGCCGCGGCCCGGCATTACAAAGACGGCTTCGACCAGTCCGACGATCCGCTGATTCGGGGCATTCGCGACAGCGTCGGCGGGATTGTCGACGGCGTCGGCCGCAGGATCAACGAGTGGCGGCGGGGCCCGAAAACCAGCGACGAGTAGCGGGTTTGCCCGACCGCGGAAACGGCCATCCCCCAGCGTGCGCGATGACACGCTTCGCTGCTTGGTAACGGGCGCAACCGGCTACATCGGCGGCAGGTTGGCGCCGAGACTGCTCGAGGGCGGCTATGCCGTGCGCGCCCTGGCACGCAACCCGGACAACCTCGCCGACGTGCCCTGGCGGGACCGCGCCGAGGTGGTGCGCGGTGACCTCGGCGACGCCGATTCGCTGACCGCTGCGTTCGACAGCGTCGACGTCGTCTACTACCTGGTGCACTCGATGGGCACCGCATCGGACTTCGTGGCCCAGGAGGCCCAGTCGGCACGCAACGTCGTCACCGCGGCGAGCCGAGCCGGCGTCAAGCGCCTGGTGTACCTCGGCGGCCTGCACCCGCGCGGTGCCGAGCTGTCCGAGCACCTGCGCTCACGCACTGCGGTCGGCGAGACACTGCTCGAGTCGGGCATCGAGACCGTGGTTCTGCAAGCGGGGATCGTCGTCGGCGCGGGGTCGGCGTCGTTCGAAATGATCCGCCATCTCACCAACCGCCTGCCGGTGATGACGACGCCGAAGTGGGTGCACAACAAGATCCAGCCGATCGCGACCCACGACGTGCTGCACTACCTGGCCGAGGCGGCGGCCGCCGCGGTGCCGAGCTCCCGGAGCTGGGACATCGGCGGACCCGACGTGCTCGAGTACGGCGAGGCGATGCAGATCTACGCCGAGGTAGCCGGTCTGCGACGGCGGCTGATCGTCGTGCTGCCGTGGCTGACGCCGACGATCGCGAGTTTGTGGGTGGGTCTGGTGACGCCGATTCCGTCGGGTCTGGCACGTCCCCTTGTCGAATCGCTCGAATGCGACGCGGTCATGAGCGAGCGCGACATCGACGCGGTGATACCGCCGCCACAGAATGGCCTCACCGGCTACCGCGACGCCGTCTCTCACGCCTTGAGCTACGGGCCACTACCCAGCGATCCGCGCTGGGCGCAGGTCGGACGAACCTAGGGCCGGCGCAGCGCCGAAACGTTGTCGTTGTCGGCCTGAAGTGGCACGCCGGTACGGGCAGCCGTGGCCAGCATGTGCTCAATCACGTTCTTGCCCAACGCCGTTTCGCCGGGCAACTCGATCGGGTACTTGCCGTCGAAGCACGCCGTGCACAACCGCGACGCGGGTTGCTCGGTGGCCGCGATCATGCCCTGCTGGCTGATGTAGCCCAGGGTGTCGGCGCCGATGGCATGCCGGACGGCCTCGAGCATCTCGTCTTCGTCGGCTTCGATGCTTCTGGCGTTGGCGATCAGCTCGGCCGGTGTGGCGAAATCGATGCCGTAGAAACACGGCCACTTCACCGGAGGAGAGGCGATCCGCACGTGCACCTCGATGGCGCCCGCCTCGCGCAGCATCCGCACGAGGGCGCGCTGGGTGTTGCCGCGCACGATCGAGTCGTCGACCACGATCAGCCGCTTGCCGCGGATGACCTCTTTGAGCGGATTGAGCTTGAGCCGAATGCCCAACTGGCGGATGGTCTGTGACGGCTGGATGAACGTCCGCCCGACGTAGGCGTTCTTCGTCAGGCCCTGGCCGTAGGGGATGCCGGACTCCTGCGCGTAACCGACCGCGGCGGGGGTTCCGGACTCAGGAACGCCGATCACCAGGTCGGCTTCGACCGGCTTCTCCTGTGCCAGCCTGCGGCCGATGTCGACGCGGGTCTTGTGCACGGATCGGCCGGCGATCGTGCTGTCCGGCCGGGCCAGGTACACGTACTCGAAGACGCAGCCCTTCGGGTTGGGATTGGCGAAGCGCATGGAGCGCACGCCGTCGGCGTCGATGGCCAGCAGCTCGCCCGGTTCGATGTCACGGACGAACGAGGCGCCGACGATGTCCAGCGCGGCGGTTTCCGACGCCACGACCCAACCGCGGTCCAGCCGCCCCAACGCCAACGGCCGCACGCCGTAGGGGTCGCGGGCCGCATAGAGGGTGTTCTCGTCCATGAACGTCACACAGAACGCGCCACGCACCGTCGGGAGCAACTCGAGGGCGGCCTGCTCGAGCGTGGCGTCGGCGGCCCCGTGTGCGAGCAACGCGCCGAGAATGTCGGAGTCGGTGGTCGCGGTCGGTGCGCCGCGGGTCCCGAGCAGCCCCGCCTCACGGGCGAGGGCGGCCAGGTCGGTCGCGTTGACCAGGTTGCCGTTGTGGCCGAGTGCGACGCCGGTGCCCGCGGCGGTGTTGCGGAACACCGGCTGGGCGTTCTCCCACGTGGTGGAGCCGGTCGTCGAGTAGCGGCAGTGGCCGATGGCGACGTGGCCGTCCATCGCGGCCAGCGTCTGCTCGTCGAAGACCTGGCTGACCAGGCCCAGGTCCTTGAACACCAGCACCTGCGAGCCGTCGGCAACGGCGATGCCTGCGGCTTCCTGGCCGCGGTGCTGCAGGGCGTAGAGGCCGTAGTAGGTGAGCTTGGCGACGTCCTCGCCTGGCGCCCACACGCCGAATACGCCGCACTCTTCACGGGGTTCTGGATCGGTCTGCGGGACGGTCACAATAGGGCTGCTCCCAGGGCGGGGTGGGGTGACAACGACGAGTCTACGGTCATCACGGGTTTATCAGGGAATCGAGCGGCGGTGTCGCCGGACAAATCAACAACGTGATCTCCGTCTCGATTCCTCGCGAGCCGTGGCCGCTCGCCACCACGGTCGCCGTCCGGTTCTGCTTCGCCCACTTCCCCATACTTCACGTGAGCACGACCAGCGGCAGCCAATCGGCCACCTCACGGGCCCGTGAACCGGACAGCTGCAACCGCCCGTCGGCAGCCGCGCCGTCAACCTCCAATAGCCCGGTGGCCAGCAGCAGCCAGGTGCGCGGATCGGTCTCCACCACGTTGGGCGGAGTCCCGCGGGTATGTCGGGGGCCTGAAATGCATTGCACAGCAACGAACGGCGGCACCCGCACCTCGACGCTGGCGCCGGGCGCCACTTCGGCGAGCGTGCGGGCGGTCAGCCGGACCGCCTCGGCGAGCTCAGCGCGCGCCGGTACTGGCAGCTGATCGTCGCGTAGCCAGCCGGCGAGCGCGGACACTGCGGCGCGGGTCTTCGCCGGATCGGCACCACGGCGGGCGGGCATACTCTAGATTCTCAAAGTGCTTGTCGACCGCCACCATCCGCCCTACAAATCGGCCGGAGTGGTGTTGCTGGTCGTGGCCGCCGTGGTGGCGGGATTGATTTTTCTGCAGTTCCGCGGCGACTTGACGGATAAGGATCAGCTCACGCTGCTGTCGTCGCGCGCCGGCCTTGTCGTCGACCCTGGCGCAAAAGTGACCTACAACGGTGTGGAGGTCGGCCGGGTTTCGCGAATCGGTTTGATGGACGTCGACGGCACTCAGAAGGCCGCGCTGAGCCTTGACGTCGACCCCGACTACCTGCGATTCATTCCGGCCAACGTGGACGCCCAGATCAGGGCCACCACAGTGTTCGGCAACAAGTACATATCCTTCAGTTCGCCGGATGATCCGAGCCCACAACGTATTTCAAGCGGTGATGTGATCGACGCCTCCGCGGTGACAACGGAGTTCAACACGCTGTTCGAGACGGTCATCTCGATCGCCGAGCAGGTGGATCCGATCAAGTTGAACCAAACGCTGACTGCGACGGCCGAGGCGTTGACGGGGCTGGGCGACAGGTTCGGGGAGTCGCTGCTGAACGGCAACCGCATCGTCGAGGACCTGAATCAGCGGATGCCGCAGATCCGCTACGACACTCAGCGGGTCGCCGACCTGGCCGATGTGTACGCCGACGCTTCGCCGGAGCTGTGGGGCGGTCTCGAGAACGCGGTGCGCACAGCGCAGACCTTCAACGATCACCGCGGCGATATCGACGCGGCACTGATGGCCGCGCTCGGGTTCGCCGATACCGCGGCCGACAGTTTTGAACGCGGCGGCCCCTATCTGGTTCGCGGCGCCGCCGATCTGGTGCCGACGACGAAGCTGTTCGATGACTACCGCGGCATGATCTTCTGCACGTTGCGCAACTTCTACGAGATCGAGCCCCGCGTGCACGCCGCGTTCGGCAGCAACGGCTATTCGTTGGCGACGTCGTCGGGCACGATCGCGGGTGCGGGCAACCCGTACGTCTATCCCGACAACCTTCCTCGGGTGAACGCCAGGGGCGGGCCTGAGGGCCGTCCCGGTTGCTGGCAGAAGATCACCCGCGAGCTGTGGCCGGCGCCGTATCTGGTGATGGACACCGGCGCCAGCATCGCGCCCTACAACCACGCCGAGCTCGGCCAGCCGATGTTCGTGGATTACGTGTGGGGCCGCCAGATCGGCGAGTACACCATCAACCCGTGACGTTGACATCAACATTCGTTGAGGTTCTACGTTGGCGCACATGACGTTCAAACCGCACGAAATCGAGTTCCTGCGCCAGGCGGAGCTGGGCCGGCTGGCCACCATCCAGGCCGACGGCACCCCGCAGAACAGCCCGGTCGGATTCACCTACAACGACCAACTCGGCACCATCGACATCGCTGGCTATCAAATGTCGAAGAGCCAGAAGTTCCGCAACATCGCGCACCACGACAAGGTGGCGTTCGTCGTCGACGACATCACTTCACGCGACCCGTGGCGGGTGCGCTGCCTGGAGATCCGCGGCACCGCCGAGCAAGCCGAGGTCCCCACCTCGCACGGGGCGGCCGGCGACGTGCTGGACACCGCGATCATCCGGGTGACGCCGCGGCGCATCATCAGCTTCGGCATCGACGACCAGCAGTCCGAACCTCATCAGCTGGTGGCGGACATCCGCGACGTATAGCCGGCGCGCTGCACCGCCAGCGCAGCCACCGCACCCGCCTCGTTGATGGCCAGGTGGGCCAGCATCGGCGCGGCGAGGCTGCCGGAGCGCTCGAAAAGCACACCGAACAGCCAGCCCACCAAACCGGTCACGATGACCGTGCCGATCACCGGCTCACCCGTGGCACGCGCATCGGCGATATGCGACAGGCCGAACGTCGCCGACTGCAGTAGCCGGCCACCCGTCGGCCCGAACGCCTCGGCGGCGAGAGTGCCGAGCGCGGCGCGGTAGGCGGCCTCTTCCGACCACACCGTTCCCAGCGGGATGCGGATCAGCAGCCAGCGTGCCGCGGCGTCCGGCAAGTCGCGGTCGGCCATCGTCACCCGCACCGGCGGCAGCTTCGTCGTCGCCGCGACACTGAGCGCCGCCGGGGCGGCCACCGCCAGCCCCAGCCGCAGTCCCGACCACAGTGCAGGGGGCTTCAACCCCAGTGGCGCGCGGGTGAGCGCGGCCAGGGCCGTGCCGAGCAGCGCGTGCGGCATCGGATGCCAGCGAGGTGGCAGCCGGGGCACCAGCAGGCTCCACCCCACCAACATGGTGGCTAGCGCGAGAACACGGATTCGCTTGGGGCGCACTAGTACTCGGGACCGTCGGCGGATTCGGTCTTCTCCAGCGCCAGCCTGATGCGTTCGGTGTCCTCCGGAGTCCAACCGTCGGGCGGTGCGACGGCCGCCCAGCCGTCGAGCACGAAATTGCCGTAGTTGTGGCCGTGTCCGCCCGGCACCGATCCAGCGTTGGTCATGTCGGCGGCGACCTGCCAGAACGTCACGATCGGGTACCAGCGCATCGACGCCGTGCGGTCGCGTCCCGGTGGCTCCTTGAGCCAGTCAGGGCGGTTGAACACCAGATCCTCTGACCACCACACGATCGGGTCGGATGGATGCTGCAGGAAAAGCACCCGGGTGCCCTCCCAGGGCTGTTCGCTGTCGCTGGCGATTTGCGCGCTGTCGGTGGACTGCGAGAAGCGCACCGTGCGACCGTTGTCGTAACGCGGTTCGACTTCCGGTGTGCCCGGATCGCGTCGCACCGTGATCGCCTTCCACAGCGGGCTGGCGTTGGGCGGGCCAACCCAGAGCACCGAGGAGAAGCCCATCCGGGCGATATCGGGCAGCCACTCGAATGCACCCTGGCCCGCCATCGAGCCGAGGCTTTCGCCGTAGAGCACCAGCTCGGGTCGCCGGTCCGGCGGCAGTTGCAGCCACCTGTCGTGGATCGCGTCGATCATCATCCGGCCGGATTCCATCGACTTCTGCTTGTCGCCGAGGAACGAAATCCAGCTCGGCAGATAGGAATACTGCGAACCGACCATCGCCGTGTCGCCGTTGTACATCATCTCCAGCGACCGCGCCGCGACCGGGTTGATCCACCCGGTGCCGGTGGTCGGGACGATCACCAAAACCTTGCGGTCGAAGGCACCGGTGCGCTCCAGTTCGCTGAGCAGCACGGCCATTCTGGCTTCGTCGGTGTCTGCGGTCTGCAGGCCGACGTAAACGCGGATGGGTTCCTTGGCGGGCGTTCCGTTGATGCGAGTCAATTCGTCAGCATCCGGCCCGGTGGCGACGAAATTGCGGCCCTGAAACCCGAGGGTGTCCCATTGCGCGAAAGAGTCTGGGCTGCCTGATCGTTCGCGTTCCGTCGGTTGAACAATGCCCGCCATGGTGGTGGTGTTCTGCGGCTGGAACACCCGATTGGCGCCGGCAAGGAAACCGCGCACCAGTACACCGTTGATCAGGGTGATGACCAACACCACGACGATCGCGGTGCCGATGAACAACGCGACCTCGTCATGCAGGTGCCAGCGCCGGATGAGAAAGCGTGCCATCGTCTTGATCAGGTCCAGCAGCACCCGGGACACACCCACGCAGACACCGCCGACAAGCACCGCGATGATCAAGGTCCGCAGATAGCCGAGGGTGTTCGGGCCCTCCATGCCCATCACCGCCGACACCTGACGTTGCCAGGCCGCGGCGGGGATCAGCATCAAGACGCCTGCGGCCGCGGAAAGCACGACGATGGCAGACTTCAGCGCAAACAGCACTCGCTTCGGCGGTGGCCACCAATCGCGTCGGCGTAATACGAAGCGTCGGAACACCTTCCAACTGAACACGCCGATGCCGTAGCCGATCGCCGCGTTGATGCCGCCGATCAGGCCCTGGAACAGCCAGTCGCGCGGGAGCAGCGACGGCGTCAGCGACAAGCAGAAGAACAGCGCGCCGAAGCCAATCCCGACGAAGTCGAGGTGTACCAGGCTCCACGCCCAGACCAGTAGCGGATGTCGTTCGCGGGCAGGCGCAGTCACCCGAACAGCCCGGGAAGCACGCCCTCCGACGTGCTGCGAAGTTCCTGCAGAGTCGCGGTGAACAAACCTTGCACCTCGACGGCATCGCTGCCTTGGTCCACCACACCGATGCGGGTGGCCGGCAGACCTCGTGCCTCGCACATGGCCCGGAATCTGCTCTCCTCGGTGCGGGGCACCGCCACGAGCGCCCGGCCTGAGGATTCCGAGAAAAGTGTGACAAACGGATCGGCGCCCTCGGGAACCAGTATCCGGCAACCCGTTTCACCGACCAGGGCAGCTTCCACCACCGCCTGGATGAGTCCGCCCTCGGACAGGTCGTGCGCAGCCGACACCAGCCCGTCGCGGGATGCGGCGGCCAGTACTTCGGCGAGCAGCTTCTCCCGCGCCAGATCCACCTCGGGCGGCCGCCCGCCGAGATGATCGGCGATGACCTGCGCCCAGATCGAGCCGTCGAATTCGTCGCGGGTGTCGCCGAGCAAGATCAGCGTCTCCCCCGGCTCATTGCCCAATCCGGTGGGGATGCGCCGTTTGACGTCGTCGATCACCCCGAGCACACCGACGACCGGAGTGGGCAGGATGGGGGTGGTCCCGGTCTGGTTGTAGAAGCTGACGTTGCCGCCGGTCACCGGAATGCCAAGGGCCGCACAGCCATCGGCGAGCCCGCGGACGGCCTGGCTGAACTGCCACATGACGCCGGGATCCTCGGGCGAGCCGAAATTCAGGCAGTTGGTCACCGCGACCGGCGTGGCACCGGTGACGGCGACGTTGCGGTACGCCTCGGCCAGCGCGAGCTGAGCACCGGCGTACGGGTCCAGAGCGGTGTAGCGGCCGGACGCATCGGTGGACACCGCGATGCCGCGGCCGGTTTCCTCGTCGATGCGAAGCACGCCGCCGTCGGCGTTCTCGGCCAGCACGGTGTTGCCGCGCACGTAGCGGTCGTACTGCTCGGTGATGAACGCGCGGCTGCACAGATGCGGACTTCCCAGCAGCGCAAGCAAAGTCGCGCGCAACTCGTCGCCGGTGGATGGCCGCGGCAGCTTGGCCGAGGTGTCCGCAATCAGCGCATCCTGGCTCTCCGGACGGGCCAGGGGACGCTGGTACACGGGGCCTTCGTGCGCCACGGTGCGCGGTGGCACGTCGACGACCGTCTCGCCGTGCCAGGTGATCTGCAGCCGGTCGCCGTCGGTGACCTCACCGATCACGGTGGCCAGCACCTCCCACTTGCGGCACACCGCCATGAAGGCGTCCACGTTCTCAGGCGCCACGACCGCGCACATGCGCTCCTGCGACTCGCTGGACAGCACCTCAGCGGGTGTCATGTTGGCGGCGCGCAGCGGCACCGTGTCGAGCTCGATCCGCATGCCGCCGTCGCCAGCCGATGCGAGTTCGGATGTGGCACAAGATAATCCGGCGCCGCCGAGATCTTGGATCCCGATCACCAGACCTGCCGCGTACAGCTCGAGGCAGCACTCGATGAGCACCTTCTCCATGAAGGGGTCGCCGACCTGGACCGACGGAAGCTTCTTCCGAGATCCGCTTGCGGGATCGAGCTTCGATCCAGTCCGGGCTCCTTCTTCCTCGCCGCCGAACGTCTCCGACGCGAGCACCGAGACGCCGCCGATGCCGTCGAGTCCGGTGCGGGCGCCGAACAGGATGATCTTGTTGCCGGTTCCCGACGCGAAGGCCAGGTGCAGGTCCTCCTTGCGCAACACGCCGACGCACAGGGCGTTCACCAACGGGTTGCCGGCATATGACGGGTCGAAGACGGTCTCGCCACCGATGTTGGGTAGACCGAGCGAGTTGCCGTAGCCGCCGATGCCGCGCACCACGCCGTCGAGCACGCGCCGGGTGTCGGGCGCGTCGGCGGCTCCGAACCGGAGTTGGTCCATCACTGCGACGGGCCGCGCGCCCATCGCCATGATGTCGCGCACGATGCCGCCGACACCGGTGGCAGCGCCCTGATACGGCTCGACGTAGGACGGGTGGTTGTGTGACTCGACTTTGAAGGTCACCGCCCAGCCGTCGCCGATGTCGACGACGCCGGCGTTCTCGCCGATACCGGCGAGCATGGAGGCCCGCATCTCGTCGGTGGTCGTCTCACCGAAGTACCGCAGGTGCACCTTGGAC
>DATFCF010000733.1:0-8672 GCA_035253445.1 Mycobacterium sp. | reverse complement strand
ATTGCTGTAATGAGTTGCTCGGGTTTTGATGCGGTCCTGCTGCTGTCGTTCGGCGGACCGGAGGGTCCCGAGCAGGTAATGCCGTTCCTGGAGAACGTCACCCGCGGCCGCGGCATCCCGCGGGAACGGCTCGCCGATGTCGCGGAGCACTACCTGCACTTCGGCGGCGTCTCGCCGATCAACGGCATCAACCGCGCGCTCATCGAACAGTTGCGGGCCCATATCGACCTGCCGATCTACTTCGGCAACCGCAACTGGGAGCCGTACGCCGAGGACACCGTCGCGACCATGCGCGACAACGGGATTCGTCGCGCCGCGGTGTTCACCACCTCGGCATGGGGCGGCTACTCCAGCTGCAGACAGTACGTCGAGGACATCGCGAGAGCCCGCCAGGCGGCCGGCGACGGCGCGCCGGAACTGGTGAAAATGCGCCAGTATTTCGACCATCCGCTGTTCGTGGACATGTTCTCCGACGCCGTTCGTGCCGCCGCGCAGACCGTGCCAGACGATGCGCGCTTGGTCTTCACTGCGCACTCGATTCCGTTGGCGGCCCGGTCCCGTTGCGGCCCGGACCTCTACAGCCGCCAGGTGGGTTACGCATCGCGCCTGGTCGCCGAGGCAGCGGGCTACGACGACTACGACCAGGTGTGGCAGTCACGCTCGGGACCGCCGCAGGTGCCGTGGCTGGAACCCGACATATCCGACCATTTGACGACGCTGGCGCAAGCCGGCACCAAGTCGGTGGTCATCTGCCCCATCGGGTTCGTCGCCGATCACATCGAGGTGGTGTGGGACCTCGACCAGGAACTGCGCCAGCAGGCAGAACGGACGGGCATCGCGTTCGCGCGGGCCAGCACGCCCAACGCCGACCCGCGGTTCGCACGGCTGGCCGCCGATCTTATCGACGAGGTTTGTCACGGGCGCGAACCGTCGCGAGTGCCCGCTTCGGATCCCGTTCCGTTATACGGGTTTTCGATCGACGGCGTCGGGTGCACGCCTGAGTGCGGCTGACGCGGCGGCCGGCCGATCGACCTGCTAGCGGCCAATCGAGCGCAGGCGACGTAACCGCTCCGCGGTGTCGGTGACCGGCACAGGGGTGAACATCACCAGTTGCAGGCCGGGATGTGCCGAAGGCGCCAGGCTGTGTTGTTCCAGGTGAAGATCGCCCGCCTCGGGGTGACGGAACAGCCGCTCGCGTGAGGGCAGCCTGTCGATGTCGTGGCCCGCCCAGGCGGCTCGGAACGGTTCACTGGTCGCCAGAAGCCGGCTGACAAGGTCGGAGAAGGGCGGCTCGTCGAGCCGGCCGCCGGCCTCCGCCCGAAACGACGCGACGTTGTACTGGCAGGTGAACTCCCAGTCCGGCATCAGCGTGCGCAGGTAGGGGTCGGTGAAAAGCAGCCATAGGAAATTGCGGTCGGCCCCGGTGACGGTGGCCACGTTCGGGTACAGCGCCGCGTATGCGGGGTTCCATGCCAGCACGGTCCAGTCCTGGGCGATCGCCAACGCCGGGTAGTCCGCGAGTGCATTGAGCAGCCGCTGCACGCTGGCAAGGACGGTGCCGGGACCCGGGTCGTCGGCGGGACGTGGAGCGCAGTACCCGGCCAGCGACAAGAGGTAGCCATGTTCGGTGTGCGACAACCGCAGAGTCCGTGCGAGAGAATCGATTACCTGCCGTGACGGCGTGACGTTGCGGCCTTGTTCGAGCCATGTGTACCAGGTGATGCTGACGCCGGCCAAGTAGGCCACTTCTTCGCGACGCAGCGCGCATCCCGTTCGTCCGCCGATGGGTGGCAGGCCCAGGTGTGACCGTTTGAGCTGACGCCTGCGGGTGCTGAGGAACTGGCCGATCAACGCGGCGTTGCGGTTCATTGTTGTGCCTCAGCGGTTTTGGTGGGTAGCTCATTCGGTGTGGTGCCGGTACTGTTCTGACAATTGCCCGTCGGCCAGACGTTGTCGCTGAGGCTGGCGCCCATTTCTGCACCCCGGCTAGCTGGAACCGGTGCGCTGTCGCCGTATCATCCTTGAGCCATTTTCCCTGTTCAGCGGCATATCCACGCAGCGTCGGATGCTCGAGGACCGAGACGGGTAGCGCCACTACTAGCGTTGCTGCAACCTGCACTTTGGTCCTCGCGAATGCAGTGTCGGAGTCAGGAGTCGCCATCTCCCGGCTGTGTAATGCGGCCCAGTCTCGTCGACACATGAAAAGGGCGAAGACATGACGACAAGTACGGAAATAGGCTTTGCTGCAACCGATTTCGCCGATAGCCGAAAGACCGCTACCAGGGTGGAGGGACTTTACGACGAGCACGCAGCCGCGTTGTGGCGTTATGCCACGCGGTTGACCGGCGACCGGGCCCGCGCTCAGGACGTCGTTCAGGAGACGCTGCTGCGTGCATGGCAGCACCCCGAGGTGGTCAGTGACAGTGAGCGGTCCGTGCGGGCGTGGCTGTTCACCGTCGCGCGAAACATGATCATCGACGAACGCCGCAGCCTGCGGTTCCGCAGTGAGGTGAGCACACCCGAGGGCCTGGACGTAGCCGGGCCTGATGCCCTGGACGCGGAGAATGCCATGCTCGACCGGCAGCTGATCGACGACGCGATGGCGCGGCTGACCCCTGAGCACCGCGCGGTGATCCGGCGCTGTTACTTCCTCGGGTGGACGACGGCGCGGATCGCCGCCGACCTAGGGATTCCCGACGGGACCGTGAAGTCAAGGCTGCACTCCGCATTGCGCAGATTACGGCGTGAACTGTTCGAAATGGGTTTCACACCATGAACTTCCGCACGGCGATTTCGCTCGATACGCTCGACTGGCGATGTTCGGCGCCCGTTTGAGTGGAAGATAGCCGCATGACAGCTCCGGTGCGCGTGGCCGTGGCCGAGGACGACGTCCTGCTTCGCGAGGGCTTGGCCAGCCTGCTCGAACGCTCGGGCTTCGATGTCGTGGGGCAGGTGGGCGACGGCGCGCAGTTGTTGGCGCTGGTCCGCGACACGACGCCCGAGCTGGTGGTGACGGACATCCGGATGCCTCCGACCCATACCTCTGAAGGGCTCGATGCGGCCCGCGTGATCCGCGAGGAGCTTCCCGATACCGCCGTGCTGGTGCTGTCGGCACACGTCGACGTCGAACACGCGATGGAACTGCTGGCCAGCGGGCACGGGGTGGGCTATCTACTCAAGAGCCGGGTCACCGACGTGGCCGACTTCATCGACACGCTCGAGCGGATCGCCAAGGGTGCGTCGGTCGTGGACCCCGCGCTTGTGCAGGAACTGGTCTCAGCGCGTCGACGTGACGACCCACTGGCCGCCCTCAGCCCGCGAGAGCGCGAGGTGCTTGCGCTGATGGCGGAGGGACGCTCGAACGCGGGTATCGCTCACCGGCTTTGGGTTACCGAGGGCACCGTCGAGAAGCACGTGCGCAGCATCCTGACCAAACTGAACCTGCCCGAGACCAGCGACGATCACCGCCGGGTGTTAGCGGTGATCACGTTCCTCGAGGCCCGCTGATCCGCGTACGAGATCGCGGATGGCCCCAGGCGTCAGGGCCCACTTCGGCAGAAAACCCACAGCTGAGCTCGTTGCGATCATGTCGGCGAAGTCGTGTGCCGCGTGCGCGGAGACGAGTATCACGGGCGACGGCGTCGCGCCTGCCGCGCGATGGATTCTGTCGGCGAGTTCGAAGCCGCTCTCCGTACCGAGTTCGATATCGACGAGCGTCACGTCTGGCTGCAGTTCCTCGAAGCGGACAAGCGCCTCGACGCAAGTCGATGCGACACCGACGACGGTAATGCCCTGTGGCTCAAGCAGGCCGCGCGCGGCGTCGACGAAATGGGCGCTGTCATCAACGATTAGACAACGCACAGCGCGACTCGCAACACCATGACATCAGCTTTTCAGTGCCGGCCAGCGCAACGCATCCCCGCTAGCCGGAATCCCTGCAGCGGTTAGCATGAGATTGCGGCGACGTCGAAGTCCGCCAAGGGTGATATGAGACAGAAACTGCCACAACTGCCTGGCTGGTCGGGATCCACGTCAGGGCTGCGCGGGCGCTTGCTGGCGCTGTTGGTGCGTCCGACGGCGCCGCCACTGTGGCTCGGAATCGTGGTTGCGGCGTTCTTCATCGTCGCGGAGACGCTTTTGGTCTTTCTGCTCAGGAAGGCCGCTCCCGAGAACACGTTTGGTGCGGTCTTCTTGCTCGGCGTCCTGGTGGTCTCCGCCGGGTGGGGATTCGGACTCGCTGTGACGACGTCTCTGGCGAGCGGCCTTGCCTACTTCTACTTTCATCTGCAGCCCAACGGAAGCTTCACCCCGATCGGCCCCGACGATGCGATGGCGATTGCCATCTTCTTACCCGTCGCGCTCCTGGCCAACATCCTGGTGGGTCAGGCGCGGTTACGCGCCGCAGAGGCGAATTATCGGCGCCGGGAAGCCGAGGCCAGCCGTGACGAGCTGCGTGTGCTGGCGGAGCAGCAGGCTGCGTTGCGACGGGTCGCGATGCTGGTCGCGCAAGCGGTGTCCCCGCCCGAGGTGTTCTCAGCGGTGGCGCAGGAATTGGCGCGGTGCCTGGGTGTGCACCATTCGGCTCTGGTCCGCTACGAGCCCGATGGAACTGCCGTCGTGCTCGCGGCCCGCGACGAGCCGGGATCGAAGAAGATGCATGTCGGCAAGCGCTTCTCGGCGCAGGGCGGCACTGTCGCGGCAACGATCCTGCGAACCGGGCGCCCCGCCCGGATAGACAGCCACGACGAAGCGGCCGGTCGCGATGCCAAGTACATCAGTGAGCTGGGATTGCACTCGGGCGTGGGCACTCCGATCGTGGTGGACGGCCGCCTGTGGGGCGCCGCGATCGTCGGGTCGTTGAGTCCCGAACCCCTGCCAGCCGACACCGAGGCGCGGGTCGGCGACTTTGCGGACCTGGTCGCGACCGCGATCGCCAACGCAGAAGCCCGCGCCGAGCTCACCGCTTCTCGGGCCAGAATCGTCGCGGCCGCCGATGGCGCTCGACGCCGCTTCGAACGCGATCTGCACGACGGTGCCCAACAACGCCTCGTCTCGCTCGGGCTGGAGCTGCGCGCGGCCGAGGCCGCGGTGCCGCCCGAACACCCTGCGCTGAAAGCGCAGATGTCCCACATCGTCGGCGGTTTGACCGGCGTCTCGGAGGATCTCCAGGAGATATCCCGCGGAATTCACCCAGCGATCCTGTCGAGAGGTGGACTCGGCCCGGCGATCAAGACGCTGGCGCGCCGCTCCACCGTCCCGGTCGTGCTTGACCTCGGTGTCGACGGCAGGTTGCCTGAGTCCACCGAAGTAGCCGCGTATTACGTTGTGGCCGAAGCGCTCACAAACGCCGCCAAGCACTCACAAGCGTCTGAGGTGAAAGTCGGCGTCGAAGCCGTGGGATCAGAGATCCGCGTGTCGATCGGTGACGACGGTGTCGGCGGGGCCGACACGGGCAAAGGCTCCGGGCTCATCGGCCTCAAGGACCGCGTTGAGGCGCTCGGCGGCGAATTGGAGATCTCCAGTCTTACAGGCGGCGGTACTTCACTTTTCGCGAGGATCCCCGTAGAGGGTTCCTGAACTGCCGTTACCGGTGTCCGCCGTGGAAACCGCCGAACCCGCCGAGCAGGAATCCGTCGCCGCCGTAGGGGTAGAAGTCAACCCCGCCAGGGGAGTCGTTGATCTGAGCGTTGCCGGGCGTCACGCATTGGCTACCCGCGCCCACGCTGCCGCAGGACATCTGGGCCGTCGCGGGTTCAGACGCTGCCGTCGGAGCCGCAGCGGCCGTCGGCGCGGCCGCGATCGCCACAGCGGCAGCTCCGGCCGCCAGCAGCGGTGCGATGTAGCTCGACTTGAATCGCATGAGGACACTCCTTCGATGGTGGCCGTGGTCCGGCTGACTCCTACAGTGGCCTTCCATCCGGGGCGTGTCGCCCCCGCAGGCATCCGTCTTCGGTTCCTGCTTACGGGAACCGCCGGTATTCCGGCTGGCAGGGGTATCCGATGGTGGTCAGCCGTGACGACATCGGTTCGCAGGTGCGGAACTCTGGAAAGCCCAAGGAGACAAGGGCTTTCGAAGGAGTGACACTATGCGGACAGGGCTGAAGTACCTCACAGGATCGATAGCGGCCGGCGCTGCCGCGATAACCATCGCGGCGGCACCTGCGGCGGCCGCCGATCCCGCGCCGGCTCGGCCGGCCGCTATCGCCAGTGTCCCCGCCGGTTTTCACGGCGGAGGCGGCTATCACGGAGGCGGCTATCGCGGCGGCTACGGATTCCACGGCGGTTACGGGTGGCACGGCGGCTACGGGTGGGGCCACTACCGACCTTGGTGGCCCTGGGGTTGGTGAGCAGCCGGGCTAGCTTTGCCAGGCCGAGTGCAGAATCGCGCCGAGCGCAGCCATCCGCGCCGACCGCACCACACCTGCCAGCGGCCGCAGCGCATCGCTGGCGATCTGCACCTCTGCGGAGCTATGCAGCCCGCTCGGGATCAATCCAGAGCTGACGGTGATGATCGCGTCGACATGCGCCGCGTTTTCCAGGACCCGCATTGCCCGGGTCGGGGCGTGGTCGGGAATGCGGTGCAGCCGCGCGGATTCCAGCACCTGTTCGACGAGCGCGCGCGGGTCGGCTACGTCGGCTCCGGCCGCGCCCGCGCGCAGGGCGCCGAAGGCATCCGCTGCCGAACGGACGGCCGACCGCAACGCGTACTCGGCCTCGCCGAGGTCGAGGTACTCGGGCATGGGTGCACCCGGCACTGAGTACACCGTCCACGACAGCGCACACGGTTCCGGCTCGAACTCGGCCTCGTCCTCGATGTCGTCATAGTCGAAATCTGGGACCAAGCCGATCGCGCACGACGGATCGCGATTGACGATGATTGCCTCGCCGGTTGTCACCGCGTCGCGCTGGAACTGGGTACCGGCGGGCAGCCCCCGTACGTCCCCTGGCACCGGCAACGCGACTCCGATCGAGGGTCCTTCGCCTGCTGGACCCGCCGCGGTGCGCAGCGTCTGCAGAAGAGAGACGGCGCCCGCATGGTTGAGGTCCGGCCATGGCAGCCCCGTGCGGCCGGCCGCCACCGAATCATAGGCCGTGACGGAATGCCTTGGCGCCCACTGCGATAACGCATCCAAGATGTCGTCTGGTGCGGCCGCGCCCGCAAGCCAGGCGTTGGCCCAAACCGACAACGAAACACTGGGACACCACATGATGCTCGCAGTGTAATAGTTAGCCGCGTATTGGGTCGGCTACGCGTTAGGCTGACGCCATGCCCGTTTGGTTGATCTGGCTAATAGCCGCGCTCGGCCTGGCCGGCGCGGAGGCGCTGACAGGCGATCTGTTCCTGCTCATGCTCAGCGGCGGAGCGCTGGCCGCGGTCGGCTCAAACCTGATCTTCGACAACTACGTGATCGACGGGGCTGTCTTCCTGGTGGTTTCGATCCTGCTGCTGGTACTGGTTCGCCCGGTATTGCGCCGCCGGTTTGCCGCGGGCACGGGCCTGCCCGACCGGCCAAAGGCCCTCGAGGGAAAGAGCGCGCTGGTGCTCGATCGGGTCGCCCGCCATGAAGGCCAGGTGAAACTCGACGGCGAAATCTGGACGGCACGGCCGTACAACGCCGAGGATGTCTACGAGCCAGGAGACCACGTCACTGTCGTGCACATCGACGGCGCCACTGCAGTCGTGTCGAAAGTCGTCTAGAGAAAGCCTGGGCCGCGCCCAGACAACACGGAAGGAACAGTCATGGAAGGTGCCGTCGCCGGCCTGATTCTGGTGGGCGTGCTGGTGGTCTTCGCCGCCATCGTCGTGGCCAAGTCCGTCGCGCTGATCCCGCAGGCCGAGGCCGCTGTCATCGAGCGGCTGGGCCGCTACAGCAAGACAGTGTCGGGCCAGCTGACGTTGCTGTTGCCGTTCATCGACAAGATTCGTGCGCGGGTGGACCTGCGTGAGCGGGTGGTGTCGTTCCCGCCGCAGCCGGTGATCACCGAGGACAACCTGACGGTCAACATCGACACCGTCGTCTACTTCCAGGTCACCAACCCACAGGCGGCGGTGTACCAGATCAGCAACTACATCGTCGGCGTCGAGCAGCTGACCACCACGACGCTGCGAAACGTGGTCGGCGGAATGACGCTCGAGCAGACGCTGACCTCGCGTGACCAGATCAACGGACAGCTACGCGGGGTGCTCGACGAGGCCACCGGCAGGTGGGGTCTTCGGGTGGCTCGGGTGGAGTTGCGCTCGATCGACCCGCCGCCGTCGATCCAGGACTCGATGGAAAAGCAGATGAGGGCCGACCGCGAGAAGCGCGCCATGATCCTGACCGCCGAGGGCAGCAGGGAGGCCTCGATCAAGCAGGCCGAAGGCCAGAAGCAAGCGCAGATCCTGGCGGCAGAAGGCGCAAAACAAGCCGCCGTCCTCGCCGCCGAGGCCGACCGCCAGTCGCGCATGCTGCGCGCCCAGGGCGAGCGCGCCGCCCAATACCTGGTCGCCCAAGGCCAGGCGAAGGCGATCGAGAAGACGTTCGCCGCGATCAAGGCCGGTCGCCCCACTCCGGAGATGCTGGCCTATCAATACCTGCAGACCCTGCCGCAGATGGCCAAGGGGGAGGCGAACAAGGTCTGGTTGGTGCCAAGCGATTTCGGTGCGGCCTTACAGGGCTTCACGAAGATGC
>DATFCF010000732.1:0-7189 GCA_035253445.1 Mycobacterium sp. | reverse complement strand
CGGGAGCGATCTGTTTCGTTGCTGACATTGACGATTCGCGGGGCTAACAGCGAGGCGTCCTTGGGGGGTTCTATAGGGTTGACGTCATGCGTAGTGATCCGGTTTCGGACGACAAGTAGTCGGGCCAAGTGCGCATGGATGGCAAATCCGTCACGGTCGCCGGCGTGGGCGTGGATTGGCCGCTTGTCGGGCGGGAGGCCGAACTTCGCGAGTTTGTGGGTCGGGTGGTTCACGATCGCGGCTCTCTTGTTCTGGCCGGCCCGGCAGGGGTGGGTAAGACTCGGCTCGCCCAAGATTTGTGTGAGCGATGTAAGCGAGCCGGTCTGTGCGTCGTACGGGTGAACGGGACGAGTGCCTCTAAAAGCATTCCGTTCGGCGCGCTGGCGTCGCTGCTGCCCCCTGTCGATCGCGAGTTGTCCGGTCGTGTCGATGCGAAGGCAGACCTGTTGCGTCGCATCGCCGCAACGTTGGTCGAGACCGCAGCTCCTCGGCGTCTGGTTCTGTTCGTCGACGATGCGCATCTCCTTGACGATGCCTCCGCCACACTGGTGCACCAGTTGGCGGCCACGACAGCAGCCTCCGTGGTGGCAACGGTGCGAACTGGGGAAGCCGCATCTGATCCCGTGACGGCGTTGTGGAAGAACGACCTGGCCGAACGGCGCGACGTCTCAGGGCTGAGCGCTCAAGGGGTGGGCGAACTCCTGACTGCCGTCTTGTGCGGTCCCCTGGATCCCGGTGCCGTCGCGGAACTCGTCGAGCGGTCCCGCGGCAACATCTTGTTTCTACGCGAGCTTGTGATCGGCGCGCTGGACAGCGGAACGCTCCGCAACGACGGCGGCATCTGGCGACTCAGCGGCTCGCTTGCGGTCTCAGACCGCCTCTCGGAATTGGTCAGCGCTCGCCTCGGCGCTTTGACCGGCGACGAACTGGCGCTGCTGGAGCTCGTGGCGGTTGGCGAACCCCTCGGCGTGAACGAGCTGACGGCATTGGGTGACTCGTCGGTCGCAGAAGAGCTTGAACGCAAAAAGTTGCTGGTGAGCCACACCGAGGGGCAACACTTGGCGATCAGGTTCGCGCACCCGATCTACGGCGAAGTGGTGCGAAACCAGACCCCGGCCTTGCGGCGCCGGGCCCTGGCCCGTTCGCTGGCCGATGCCGTGGAACAGGCGGAGGCGCTCCGTCCGGAGGATTTGCTTCGGGTTGCTGTCTGGCGCCTCGAGGGTGGGGGAGGTCCAGCGGAGCAGATGCTGGCAGCTGCTGCCCTCGCGCGCTGGCACTACGACTTCGCGCTTGCCGAGCGGCTGGTTCGTGTCGCGCAGGCGAGCGGCGCCGGCTTCCAGGCGGATCTGCTGGCCGCGCAGCTGGCGAGCTTGCAGGGTCGTGGTGAGGACGCCGAGCGCGAATTCGCCGCACTGGCGGAACAGGCCGATGACGACGCACAGCGCGGAGCCGTGGCGATTGCCCGGATCGACAACCTCGCGTTCTATCGAGGACGCAGCGCCGAGGGCATCAAGGTTGCAGAGGAAGCGGAATCCTCGCTCACGGATCCGGGCTGGCGAGATCAGATTCAGGCAAGGCGGTCGGCTCTGGTCTTCTCGGTCAACGGCCCAAGAGCGGGAGCGGACGTCGCAGCTCCGCTACTGCAGCGAGCGGATGGCAAAGCGCTGGTGTGGTCGGCACAGGTGGCCGCTTTCACCTTCGGCCGCCTCGGCCGGATCGAAGCAGGTCTGGACGCCACAGCCCGCGGCTATTCGGCCCACCTCAAGGTCGAGGAGCCACTGGACTGGTATCCGTGGACGCATCTGTTCTTCCGATGTCAGGTACTCGGCTGGAGCGGTCGGTTTCACGATGCGCACGTTCTGGCCACCGAGCAGTACCAGCGGGCGCTGACCGATCATTCGGCCGAGGCCCAGGCGTGGTTCGCGTGGCACTATGCCAGCGTCGTGGCCGAGACGGGGAAGGTGGCTTCTGCCGCTCGGCATGGCCGCGAAGCCGCCGCCTTGTTCCGCGAACTGGGCCGGCCGCAGTTCATGGCCTTTGCTCTGACGTACCTCGCGACGGCACTCGCGTTGAGTGGACAAGCAGAGGAAGCGAGTGAAACTCTTCAGATGCTCGATGGGCTGGAAGTATCCGACTACTTCATGGGCGTCGATCCCATTCAGGCCCGAGCCTGGACCGCGGTCGCGGCCGGCGACTTGCCCAAAGCTCGACAGTTCCTCGAGGAAGCAGCTGCGGTCGCGGAGGATATCGGCGACTTCGTCGGGCGCGCAGCCTCATTGCACGGGTTGGCGCGGCTCGGCCACGCCCGAGAAGTACAGGCGGAGCTCAGTCGCGAGGCGGACCGCATCGAAGGTGAGTTGGTCCAGGCACGGGCCGCGCACACGCGCGCGCTGGCACGCAATGCCGCGGATGAACTCAGCGACGTGGCCCGCGCCTTCGCCGCGATGGACGCCAACCTGTTAGCGGCAGAAGCGGCCGCGGACGCGGCCGTGGCCCTGCGAAAGTCCGGTGATCGTCGTAGTGTCACAGCCGCCGAGCAGGACGCCCGAATGCTGGCCGAGCGTTGCGAAGGTGCAGTGACACCCGCACTGTCGAGGATCGACGCTCCAGCGCTGCTGAGCCCCGCTGAGCGCGACACGGCGCTGCTTGCCGCCGCGGGTCGGTCGAACAAGGAGATCGCGCAGGAACTACACCTCTCGGTGCGTACGGTGGAAGGCCGGCTTCAGCGGGCCTACACGAGGCTGGGCGTCGGCAGCCGGCGCGAGTTGGCAGAAGCACTCAACAAGATGCGTAAAGCCGAACAGTAACGTTCGGGTGCTGCCTAGTCCGCGAGGAATATGGACTTCAGTTGGAAGAACGACGCCAGTCCCTCCGGCCCGAGTTCACGCCCGAGACCGCTGGACTTGATACCGCCGAACGGTGCGCCGTAGTCGAGGTTGTAGAAGTTGACACCGACGGTGCCCGACTCGACCCGGCGAGCGATGTCCAATCCCTTCTCCACGTCGGACGTCCAGATGGTGCCGCCAAGCCCGTATTCGGAGTCGTTGGCAATCGACACTGCGTCGTCCACGTCGCGGTAGGGGATCACGGCCAGAACCGGTCCGAAGATCTCCTCCTGCGCGATCCGCGCATCGTTGCTGACTCCCCCGAACACGGTCGGTTGCACGAACCATCCTTTGTCGCGGTCGGGGCGGCCACCTCCCGCGGCGAGTGTGGCGTCGCTTTCCCTGCCGAGCTGAATGTAGTTCTCCACGCTTTCGCGCTGTCGCCTGCTCACCAACGGGCCGACATGCGTCTCGGGATCGAGCGGGTCGCCAACGGTGAGTCCGGAAGCCAGAGCAGCCACGGCGTCGACGACCTCGTCATGACGCGCGTGCGGGACGAGGATTCGAGTGGACAGAAAACATGTCTGGCCGTTGTTGAGCAGTGAACTCGTTGCCAGTCCCTGCACCACGGAGGGCAGATCCGCGTCGTCAAGAAGGATGGCCGCAGACTTGCCGCCGAGTTCCAGTGTCACCGGACGTAGGAGCCTGCCGCAGATTTCACTGATCTTGCGCCCGGTCGGCGTCGACCCCGTGAAGCACACCTTGTCGACCCCGGGATGCGAGACCAGGAACGTTCCGATGTCCGCGCCTCCAGTGACGATATTGAGGACACCTGGCGGCAGGCCGGCGCGGTCAGCCGCGGCCGCCAGTTCGAACGCGTCAAGCATCGTCTCTGGGGCGGGCTTGAGCACCACGGTGCAGCCGGCTGCCAGGGCCGGGGCGACCTTGAACATGGTGAGCACCTGAGGGAAGTTCCACGGCACGATCGCGCCGACGACGCCGACCGGTTCTCGCCGGACGATGGTGGTGCCCATCCCGTCGTATCGTGGTCGCCTTTCCTCCAGCGGCACCGTACGAATCAGCGATGTGTAGTACCGCAGGAGATTGACCACGCCCTCGCCCTCGGCCCAGTTCGCGATGCCGATCGGCATGCCGTTCTGGACCGTGGTCAATGCAGCCCGGTCGGCCGAGTTCTTGTCGAGTTCGTCAGCGAACCGATCAAGCAGATCGGCGCGCTCGTCATTGTCGAGGCCGGCCCACTCCGGCGAGTGCAGCGCGTCGCGCGCGGCCGAGACGGCGGCGTCGACGTCCGACAGGGCGGCAAGTGTCACTTGCGCGATTGGTGTCTCGTCGATCGGTGACACGACAGTGGTCGCTTGGCCACTAGTGGATTTGCGCCACTCACCACCGATGTAGAGCAGCTCGTAGAAGTCTCTCATTGTTTGGCTTTCCGGCTTCAGAGCTTCACCGGCCGGTGCAGCGTCGTCTCGAGATCGGCTTCGTGCTTTTGAATGGCCTCGCGAACCTCGTCGGTGGAGGCGATAGCCTTCTCGTCGTCGTCGATGGCCAAGGCGGTCTTGACGTCGTTGAGGGTCGAAGCTGCCGCATGTGCATCGTCGTGCCGCATCCGGCGTGTCACCAATTCCTTCAAAGTGATGAGACCAGAAGCCATTTTGACGACGTGCTTGAACTTGGTATCCGGAATGTTCATGCTCTCGCAGAACTCGTCGTTGGTGAGATGCCGAAGTAGTCCATAGCTCATCACGACCCGCTGCCGCCGCGTCATGGCTCCCAGCAGCCACACCGGAAAGGGCTGGTACCCATCGGTGTGTGTGGTGGAGTATCCGATCAGCGAGTGCAACAGGATTCGGCAGGCCTCGTCGGGGGCGCGTTCGACAGCGTGGACGATCTCGTTCTTGTAGAGCGAGTCCTTCACGTCGATGTGGTTCAGCTCGTCGGGAACACCCATGACGTAGGCGATGTAGCGCCACAGCGCGAAGATGTCTTCCTTATCGCGGTCGCTGTAGCGGATGCCGAGCCGCTCGAGGGCGCTGACGAGATTCGCGCAGAAGACCTTGCTCGTGGTGAAGAAGAGGTCGGTGTTCGTGATGGGCAGTCCCCACTCGTTCCACTGCCATTTCGGGGATCGTGAGACGCCGAAACGGACGGCGCAATGAACGAGCCGGACGCGAACCGAGTACTTGAATCCGTCGGCGTAGCGGAGCATTCCGTCCGGAGTGGTCACGGCGGCGACCCACCGCAGCGTCTCGGCCAGTCGGTCGCCGGCCCGTTCCTCTTCGATGAGCAGACGGGTGAAGTTGAGCGCTTTGGTGCCACCGTAACTGCTGAACCCGTAGCCGATCGAGGAGTACGCCAGACAGATCGGAACGAAGCGTCCGGCGCGCCAGATGGCGACAGAGCCGCGCCTCAGCTGATCCCAGTCGACCCAATTGGGAACGGCGTCAACCTGTTCGAAGAACTCGACCAGTTCAGCCGGCGCGTCTTCGACAGAAGATATGCCTTGATCGAGCGCCTGGTTGAGCATCTGGCGACCGCGGGTCTTCAGGGGCCGCAGCGCATTCCAGGCCGCGTAGCCGAGTTCGTCGCCGAGCGCCATGTGATCGACCACCGTCTGCACCAACAGCGGATCGAACCGTTGCTTGGCGTCGTCGAGGTCGACGACGCGCCCAAGATTCTCTGCCGCTACCAAATCGGATGGGGTGTCAGCGGGCGTAGGCTGGCGTTGCGGGAGGCTTGCACGTGTTGCGTGTTCCATCAGAAGCTTTCTCCAGGTCTTTCGCGTCACATCGGTACACCCAGTAGATGCCCGTCACAGGTTGGTCGTCTCGCGTAGTGACTACGCTTTTTCACCGGGTACGCCACACGCGCCGACCGGTCCTGCAGCGGTATGCGGCAACGCCGTCTACGTTGGCACTCAGTTTCCGGTAGGGGGTACCAGCATGGTCTGCCATGTCTTTTCGCTTGGTGCCGTGCGCGCGAGATCGGCTTGCGTGTACACGTGTCCGTCGGGTCCGACATAACTGCCTGTGGCCGGGTCGTACTCTGCGATAACCACCGGCGGCGCTGGCGCGGCGCCGACAGGCGGCGGTGAGCCAGCCGGCAGCTGTGGTACGTCCTGCCCGGACAGGGTTGCGTTCGGGTCGCCCTTCCAGTTGTAGCCGTCATTGAGCGGCAGGTATTGCTCCTCGCCCTCACAGAGTTTCACCGAGGGCGCCCGCTTTCCCGGAACGGTCTCACACGGGAGATTGCGGGCGCCGCGCACGTTGAACACAGAATCCTGCGGCGTGCGGCAATACAGGTCACCCGGGGGACGATTGGGATAGTCCTCGAGCGCTGGGACGCGCCGCTGCTGGGCCGGCAGGAATCCGGTAGTGCATGGCGGCGGAAGGTTGATGTTGGTGTTGAAGCTCAGGTACGTGCCCTTGTAGTCCTGTTTGGTATTGAGGTTGGCGAGGATAATCGCCTGCAGCTGGGAGACTCCCTGCGGTAGCAGAACAAGCAGCTGCTCGAGGTTGGGTTGATAGGTGACGCCGACCTCGCCGAGGCTGACGAGGTTGGCCAGCAGGATGGGCAGGGTCGGTTGGAGCCGTTCGAACAGCTGGCGTGTTTCGGCGGCGGCCGGCCCGCCCTCCTCAAAAAGCCCCATGACGGATTCGTCCTGGGTCTGCAGCTGGGTGGTGATCGTCGCCAGGTGAGATGCCCACGCCTGGATCGAATCTGATGTCTGTGTTTGCGAGTCGACGACCGGCTGCCACTGATCGATCAGGGTGGTCAATGGGTCGAGGTTCTTGCGGGCGTCGATCGCCAATGCGGTTGACCCGCGGACCACCCGCGATATTTCGGGGCCGAGCCCACCGACGGCGGTGTAGGCCTCATCGATGGCGGTCTTGAGGTTGTCGTGGGGGATCGCTTGCAGTCCGGTGTTCGCCGCCCCGAGCAAACTGTTGATATCAGGCGGCACAAACGTGTCCTTCTGCGGGATCACGTCGCCGCCCTTCAGCGGAGCAGATGTGCCGTTGCGCGGCAGTAGCTCGACGTACTGTTCGCCGATCGCCGACTGGCTGTGCACCTCGGCCCGCAGGTGGGACGGGATGTCGACACCGGATCGCAGCGACAACACGGCCTCCACGCCGCCGCCATCCCTGAGATTCACCGATTCGACGCGTCCTACCTCGGTGCCGCGGTAGGTCACGTTTCCGGTGGGGTAGAGGCCACCAGCTTGCGCCAGCTCGAGCTTTACGGAGTACCGGCCGACGTCAAACATCTTGGCCGGCAAGTTCATGTAGCCGAACACCATGACGGCGCCGAAGACAAGTGCGATCACCGTGAAGATCGCCAGCTGA
>DATFCF010000731.1:0-3388 GCA_035253445.1 Mycobacterium sp. | reverse complement strand
ATACGAAAACACCCAACCTGCGGTGTGCCCCTCGTTGGGCTGCGCCACATTGCCCAGAGCCGCCCGCATCGCCTCATGGCCCGGCGTATTCGCCCCGAAGGGCTGCAGCGGCCCGGACTGCAGATACGACGACGTGATCGCGGCCGCGGCCGGGCCCTTCAACAGGCCCGGGTTCCAGGTCGGATTGGTGCCCAGGAACCTGCCTTTGAAACCACGCGCGTTCGCCTGGCCGATGATGACGGCCGCGTCGGTTGGACCGTTGGTCAGGATGACGACGTCCGGGTTGCCGGACACGATCGCATCGATGGCACCCGCCTGATTATCCTGCCCGGTCGCCGTTTCCACGTCAGTGAACTTCAGCCCTCGCTTCTCCGCAGCGACCCTCGCGCCGGCGGCGGCGTCGTCGCCGTAGTCGCCAGCCAGGTGCACGGCCATCACGCTCTTGGCGTCCAACTTGTCGATCGCGTAGTCCACGGAGTTCATCGACTCGATGCAATAGTTCGCGCCCGACTCGACGACTACGTCCTCAAACGCCCACAGGGACGTCCACGACGCCGGTGCCGCAACGATATTGCTGGACTTCAGGTCGGGCAGGATGGCCGCGGTCTGCGGCGAGCCGAGGGTCTGGGCCAGCGCCAGGATCTTGGGCTTGATCTCCTGATACACCTGGTTGTGAATCTGCGGGTTGTACTTGTTGTCCTTCACATAGGTGGTCACGTCGATTTCGTAGCTGCCGATGCCGCCCTGCTCGTTGACCCGTCGCCAGAACGCCTTCTGCGCATCGGTGATCGGAACGCCGAGCGCCTTGAAGGGACCCTCGGTGAGGTCCGAGATCACCCCGAGGTAGATGCAGCCCTTGCTGTCGTCGATCGCCTGCGGGCACGGCTCGTTGGTGACCCCGAAGTCGAACTTCTCGCCGTCCTTGCCCGTCTGCGCCGCAGTAGACTCTTGGGCTCGGCAGCCACCGACGGCCAAGGTGATGGCCAGCGCCGCGACCATGCTTCGTCGAATGGTCATGGGATGTCTCGCTTTCCGGTCGCTCAATACGAGAACGGCCACGTCTTCCAGTAGTTGCGAATGCGAATCCAGATGCCGTACAAGCCTTTCGGCTCGAATAGCAGGAACCCGATGATCAGCAGCCCGTACAGGATCGCCTCGACCTGGACGACGGTGATCCCCCCGCCGGTGGCGTCCGTGCTGATGAACGGCAGCACCGCCGGCAGTTCAGAGGTGATACGAGGCAGCAGCGTGATGAACATCGCGCCCATGATCGACCCGGAAATGGTTGCCACGCCGCCGATGAGGATCATCGCGATGAACTGGATGGACATCAAGAGGCTGAAGTTGCCGGCCGTGAACGTCCGCGGGATCACGTACAGCAGCGCGCCTGCGACCCCGGCGTAGAACGAGGAGACTGCGAACGCGATCACCTTGTAACGGGTGAGGTCCACCCCGATGACCGCGGCGGCGATGTCGCGGTCGCGGATCGCGGCGAAGGCCCGGCCGGTGCGCGACCGCACGAGGTTGCGCGCGAGCAGCGCGAAGATCACCAGGAGCACCAGCATCAGCAGGTACAGGTGTTGGACGCGGGTCAGCGATGCGCTATCCACGTCGATCCGGGTGCCGAAAAGTGTGGCCACCGGCGCAGGACGGCCGATGTCGGGCGGGCCGGCCATCTCCGTCCACTCGCGAAACACGTACTGCCCGATGAAGACCAGGCCAAGCGTGACGATCGCCAGATACAGCCCGCGCAGCCGCACGGCCAGCGGCGCAACCAGTGCTCCGGCGAGCGCCGACATCGCGCCGGCGGCCAGCAGCCAAACCGGCACCTCGGTGATCCCAAAGCCGAGCAGTCGGCCGTTCGGGTCGCCGGACAGCACCGCCGCGGTGTACGCGCCGATGGCCACGAAGAAGGCATGGCCCAGCGACACCTGGCCCGCGTAGCCGGTGACGATGTTCAGCCCGATCGCCCCGATTGCCAGCGCACACCCCGTCGCCAGAAGCTGCAGTACGCCATCGTCGACCGAGAAGGTCATGGCCAGCGCGACCATCAGCACCAGGCAGACAAACACCTTCTTCGGCGTGGTGTTCAGCAGCGCCATGTCCTGGCTGTAGGACGTGTACAGCTCCGGCCGGCCGAACCTGGTCCGCATGGATGCCGTCATATCCGGATCACCTCGCGGGTGCCGAACAGTCCGTACGGGCGCACCAACAGCACCACCATCATCACCAAATATGGTGTGACGAGCGCGAACTCACCGCCCAGCCAGGGTGCGAGGTCTGAGCCGTAGGTGGCGACCAGCGACTCCACCACGCCGATCGCCAGGCCCGCGATCACGGCGCCGCCCAGCGAGTCCAGGCCACCCAGGATGATCACCGGCAGCGCCTTTAATGCGATGATCCACAACTGCTGGTCGACACCGGCGCCGGTGGACACGAACACCCCGGCGACCGTGGCGAGCGCCCCGGCTATGGCCCACGACAGCGCGAACACAAACCCCACCGAAACCCCTTGGGCCAACGCCACTTCCTGGTCGAAGGCCACCGCGCGCATCGCCAGGCCCATCCGGGAATAGCGGAAGAACGCGAACAATATGGCGACCAGCACCATCGTGGTGCCGAACATGATCAGGTGCCGCTGCTGCACCTCAATGCCGAGCAGGCGCGACGTGGAAAGCCCCCACGGGGCGCCCACCTGACGGACGTCTAGCCCGATATAGGCGTTGACCACCACCCTGATGACGATGTCGACGCCCAGGGTGATGATCGAGATGACGAACACCGGTTTGCCGATCATCGGGCGCAGCACCGTCCGCTCCACTCCCACTGCGAGCAGTGCCACCGCGGCGGCGGCCAAAACGACTGCCAGATAGAAGTTCACGGTCGTGACGAGATAGGCCACCAGCACCGCGCCCGACAACATCAACGCCGGCTGAGCGAAACTGATCACGCCCATCGACTTGAAGATGATCACGAAGCCGAACGCCAGCAGTGCGTAAACCGAGCCGTCGCCCAGCCCGCGAACCAGACACTGCACCAGTTCGGTCATCGGTACATGCCCTCGATTTGTTCGGCGAACATCGTCGCAATCGCCTTGCGCTTCACCTTCTGGGTCGCCGTGAGTTCGCCGTCCTCGTGGTCCAACTCCTTGGTCAGCAAGAAGAACTTCTTGACCTGCTCGGCCCTCGCGAACCGCGTGTTCACCTCGTCGACGATGGACTGGACGAGCGCACGCACTTCTTCCTTCTCGCCGAGGTCGCGATACGTGGTGTACGGCAGCTTACGCATCTGCGCCCAATGGCCCACGGTGTCGAGCTCGATGCCGATCAACGCGGTGAGGTACGGCCGCGCGTCGCCAATCACGATGGCCTCCTTGATATATGGCGAG
>DATFCF010000730.1:0-4929 GCA_035253445.1 Mycobacterium sp. | reverse complement strand
GGGATCAGCACCTGCCGCACGCCCTCGCGGATCGACCGCTCGGTGACGATCAGGTTGCCGCCGCGCAGGATCGGCGACGCCATCAGGAACCAGCGCATCGCGTCGGACCCGTCGCGGTCGAACACCTCGGTCACGTCCGGGTAGTTGCGCAGCGACTTGCTCATCTTCTGGCCGTCGTTGCCCAACACGATGCCATGTGCCACACAGGTTTTGAACGCTGGCTTGTCGAACAGCGCGGTGGCCAGGATGTGCAGCGTGTAGAACCATCCGCGGGTCTGGCCGATGTACTCGACGATGAAGTCACCGGGAAAGTGCGCGTCGACGCCGGTCTGCCCGTCCTCGCCACTCACGCCATCGAACCATTTCTGGTTCTCGAACGGGTAGTGCACCTGTGCATACGGCATGGAACCCGAGTCGAACCACACGTCGAACACGTCCTCGATGCGACGCATCGTCGAGCGGCCGGTGGGATCGTCGGGATTGGGCCGGGTCAGCTCGTCGATGTAGGGCCGGTGCAGGTTGTCCGGCCGTACACCGAAATCGCGCTCCAGCTCGTCGAGGCTGCCGTACACGTCGATGCGCGGATACGCCGGATCGTCGGACAGCCACACCGGAATCGGGGTGCCCCAGTAGCGGTTTCGCGAGATCGACCAGTCGCGTGCACCCTGAAGCCATTTGCCGAACTGGCCGTCCTTGACGTGCTCCGGGTACCAGGTGATCTCGTCGTTGAGCTCGACCATGCGGTCGCGGAAGTCGGTGACCTTGATGAACCACGACGACACTGCACGGTAGATCAACGGATTTCGGCACCGCCAGCAGTGCGGGTAGGAGTGCTCGTAGGTCTCGTGGCGCAGCAGCACCGCACCGTTGACCCCGGCGGCACCGCCCTGGTTCTTCAGGTCGCGGATGATCTGCGGGTTGGCGTCGAATACGTGCTGGCCGGCGTAGTCGGGCACGGTCACGTCGAACCGGCCCTTGGAGTCGACGGGTGTGACGGCGACGATGCCGGCCGCCTGCGTGACGGCCATGTCGTCCTCGCCGTAAGCCGGCGACATGTGCACGATGCCGGTGCCGTCCTCGGTGCTGACGAACTCGGCGGGCAGCACCCGGAATGAGTCCGGCGCGTCCATGAAGTACGGAAACGGCGGCAGGTAACGCGTCTGCAGCAGATCCTGGCCGGTGTATGTGCCCAGGATCTCGGGCTCTTCGCCGAGTTCGCGCGCATAGGCCGCCAACCGCGCCTGCGCCAACACATAGCGCCTGTCGTCAGGCCCCTGAACCAGCACGTAGCTGACTTCGGGGTTGACCGCGACGGCCTGGTTCGACGGCAGCGTCCACGGCGTCGTCGTCCAGATAAGAAGGTAGGCACCCTCAAGATCGGAGCGCGGACCACCGGTCACCTTGAAGCCCACGGTGATCGCCGGGTCCTGCCGGCTCTGGTAGACGTCGTCGTCCATCCTCAGTTCGTGGCTGGACAGCGGCGTTTCGTCGTTCCAGCAGTACGGCAGCACCCGATTGCCTTCGTAGGCAAGGCCTTTGTCCCATAGCTGCTTGAACGCCCAGATCACCGACTCCATGAAGGTCGGGTCGAGCGTCTTGTAGTCGTTGTCGAAATCGACCCAGCGGGCCTGGCGGGTGACATACGCGCGCCATTCGTTGGTGTACTTGAGCACCGACGCCCGGCACGCGTCGTTGAACTTCTCGATGCCCATCTCTTCGATCTGCGCCTTGTCGGAGATGCCGAGCTGGCGCTGCACCTCGAGCTCGGCGGGCAGACCGTGGGTGTCCCAGCCGAAGCGGCGCTCGACTTTGTAGCCGCGCATGGTGCGATAGCGGGGAACGATGTCCTTGACATAACCGGTCAGCAGATGCCCGTAGTGCGGCAGGCCGTTGGCGAACGGCGGGCCGTCGTAGAACACGTATTCCTCTGCGCTGTCGCGGCGCGCAATACTGGCGCGGAACGTGTCGTCGCTGTCCCAGTAGCCCAGGATGTCGGCCTCGAGGGCAGGAAAGTTCGGCGCTCCGGCGGCCGGCTTCGGGTAGGCGGTCACTGCGTGGTCTCCTGTGCCAAACGTCAGGCACGGGGACGACGTCGCGCCGGTGCGCGAGCGCCGCGGTACCACCCCGCTTGCGCACCAGAAGGTGCGCCGCTCAACTCGGGCGATGACGGGCCCACCCGTTCGGTTCTACTGGGCTGTATCAGCTGTTCTTCCGAAGGCTCCCCGGTGATGGCCGGATCGGCGCCGTTCATCGTCAATTCTAGAGGCCAGCGCAAATCGGCTGTCGCGGCCTGGACCCGGCGTAGCGTTCGGTGCCATGAGCGATCACACGTACCGCGTCATCGAGATCGTCGGAACCTCGCCCGACAGTATCGACGCGGCGATCCGCAACGCGGTGTCCCGGGCGTCGGAGACCATGCGCGGCCTGGACTGGTTCGAGGTCCAGTCGGTCCGCGGGGACCTCGCGGACGGCGACATCGGCCACTTTCAGGTAACGCTGAAAGTGGGCTTCCGTCTTGAGGATTCGCGCTGACTGTTATAGCGGAGCGGCGGCGTCCGAAGTCATTTCGATGAGCGCAAGGCCGAACTGCTCGGCGAGCTCGTCGACCGTGTAGCTGTCGAACCGCGCGGTGTCGTACCACCAGTCGATGTGCAGTAACTCCCCCGAGCTGTACACCCGCACTTCGAGCGCATGCCCGAGCCCGGGCGGTGTCTCGTGAATCGGCATCGTGCCTTCGGGAACCGCGCCAACGTAGTTGAGCAGGATCTCCGAGGCGGCATCCGCGGCGTAGCTCGGCGCGGTCGCGAGCGCACGATGCACATCAGCCAGAACTTCGGTGGCGCTCGCCTGCTGTGCAGTCGCGCAGATCAGCGGGACCGCGTGTAGCAGCCAGCGCCTGTCATCGGTGACATCCACAGCGGTGACGCCTTCGCCGATCACCCGCGCGATCGTCCGGCCGAGCGCTGCAAGCAGTAGCGCGTCCGCTGTTACGTCAAGCCAGGACGCGGCACCGTCAAGCTCGGCCGCCAGCTCACTGGTGGCCGGCGCCGACACCAGTTCCATCGCAGAGGAACGCGGGCCATCCGCGACGTCGTGGTCGGCTATTTGCAATGTTGCTGTCGGGTACTCGCCGAACGGGCTGATCGTCTCGCTGCTCGGCCTGGCCATGTAGGGGGCAACCATGTTGCTAACGGTACGCGATGTGTCCCAAAAATGGGAGACCACTCCCGAAACTGTGACGCTGGTGTCAATAACGGCAACGTATTCCGGTTTGCGGCGGTCACTGCCCATTCACGGGAAATTGGTCTATCGTGTGATGATGCCCCGGACCGACGAGAACGGCAGACAACTCAAGGCCCTCCTCGACTACCTCCTGGACGGAGATGTCGAGGCAAAGGACATCTACGACGCGCTCGGCACTTCGAGCAGTACGTACTACCGCCGCATCATAGAAGCCGACTATCCCGACGCCGAAGAGCTGCGGCGAGTGGCCGACAGGTTCGGCCTGAGCTATCCCGACCTGCAGATCCGGTTCGGATTGATGAGTCGCCAAGAGGTGTGGAGCTACGTCGAGTCCCCCGCCTTCACCGTCACGGCCATCAGGGAGACCGCACTTACCCGCACTCCGAAGCTGTCCGAGCTAAAGCCGCGCAGTGACGCTCCACCGCTTTAGCTCTACAATTTGCTGAGGACACTGCGGCTAAAAGGCAACTCTCATGGCTCTCGCAACACTCATCGCGATCACACTTTGCTGTATCGCATGGAGTCTGTGGATTCGGCGCGTCACGTGGGCGAGCCGCTGGGAGGTCGCCGCCACCCTCAACATCGCTTTGCAGGGCCTCGCCGTTGTACTGATGTCGCCACTGGCGTCGGAGACCGTCGGGGTTTGGCTTCATGCGCTGACCGGCAAGTGGAATCTCGAGGATTACATCGGCCACGACTGCTACATCGTGGCCGCGTCCGCGGTGGTCTACAACGCGCTCGGCAGGCTCCAGGACGACCACTCCCTGCAACGCTCGTTCAAGCAGTACATCGAACGCCCGGCGACACTGTGCATTCCTCTGCTGCTGGTGACGTTCTCCCTCGGCAACGGCGCGGCGATTTACAAGCCCGACTTCTTCGACGTGCCCACCGACTTCTGGCTGAACACCTACTGGCTGCTGTTGTGCGGCACCCTCATCTATCTGCTGGTGTATGGAAGCCGAGCGCTGCTCGTCCTCCGCAACGACCCGCGGTCGCGCCGAATCGCCAACATCTACCTGGTCGCCTCGGCCGCCGGCATCGCCGCGTGCATCGTCCGCATCGTCACCGCCTACATCACGCCGTTGCAAGCGGTCGAGGGCGGCACACTCGTGTGGGTCTTCTCGTGCATCTGCGGCGCCGGCTTCGCGCTCACGTCGGCGGAGTCCTGGCGGATGAAAACAAAATGGTTTTCCAACGCCGACCGCTGAGCTGACCCGGGGCTACCCCGCGACGGTCCGCCGCACGTCGTACGGTGCTCCGAACTCCGGCGTCGTCACGTATCCCCGTTTACGTGCCTGTGCCGCGTCCTTGCGGATCAACGTGGCCAGTCCGGCGAACGTGACCTGATCCAGCAGCATCCGCGTCAACAGCCGGTTGTGCACGAATCCGAACGACAGCCCGCTCGCCGGATCTGCCCAGCCGACCGAACCGGCGAGGCCCGCATGGCCGAAGCCGGGCAGGAATCCGGGCGGGAACGGCACGCCGTGATAGCCCAGATGGAAGGACAGCGGCACGAGGATGTTCCGGTCCGGCAGCAGACTCGGCCGGCTCGTCAGCCCGTCCACCAGCTCCTTCGACAAGAATTGGGTGCCGTCGATGCGGCCGCCGTTGGCGATCGCGCCGTACATCTTGGCCAGCCCGCGCGCCGTCGCGACACCGTTGGCCGCTGGTATCTCGGCGTCGAGG
>DATFCF010000729.1:0-8347 GCA_035253445.1 Mycobacterium sp. | reverse complement strand
TCAAGGCCGAGCGTGGTGAACTCGATCCATTCGTGCTGGTCGTCGAGGGGTCGATCCCCAACGAAAGGATCAAAGACGAAGGGTATTGGTGCGGGTTCGGCAACGACCCGGCCACCGGGCAGCCGATGACCACCAGTGAGTGGCTGGACCGCCTGGCACCCAAGGCGACCGCCATCGTGGCGGTCGGAACCTGCGCCACCTACGGCGGGATCCACGCCATGGCAGGCAATCCGACCGGAGCCATGGGTGTGCCGGACTATCTGGGGTGGGACTGGAAGAGCAAGGCGGGAATTCCGATCGTCTGCGTTCCCGGCTGCCCGGCTCATCCGGACAACATGGCCGAAACGCTGACCTACCTGCTCTACATGGCCACTGAGCAGGCGCCGATGATTCCGCTGGACGACGCACTGCGTCCGCAGTGGCTCTTCGGACAATCCGTTCACGAGGGGTGCGACCGGGCCGGCTACTACGAGCAAGGCGATTTCGCGACCGAGTATGGGTCGCCGAAATGCATTGTGAAGCTTGGCTGCTGGGGTCCGGTCGTGAAGTGCAACGTGCCGAAGCGTGGCTGGATCAATGGCATCGGTGGCTGCCCGAACGTCGGCGGCATCTGCATCGGCTGCACAATGCCCGGTTTCCCGGACAAGTTCATGCCGTTCATGGATGAACCGCCAGGCGCGCATGTCTCCTCGGCGATGTCCGGGCTGTACGGGTCGATGATCCGGGGCCTGCGGCACGTCACCGGCAGAACCGTTGACAAGGAGCCGCGTTGGCGGCATCCGGGCACCAGACTTGAAACCGGCGCGACCCGCACCTGGTAGGTGCGACTCGTCTCGGTGCCCGGCGGCCCACCCCCAAAGGCGGCGAATCTCGCTGTGGCGCAGTCAATCAACGAGAGAGAAGAAGTTCGATGACAACCACCATCCCCGAGCCGTCACACGTGAAGCGTGATCCCGGCCAACTCGTGGAAATAGCGTGGGATCCCATCACCCGGATCGTCGGCAGCCTCGGCATCTACACCAAGATCGACTTCGACAATCGCGAGGTGGTCGAATGCCACAGCACGTCGTCGATCTTCCGCGGCTACTCGCTGTTCATGAAGGGAAAAGATCCGCGCGACGCTCACTTCATCACAAGCCGCATCTGCGGCATCTGCGGTGACAATCACTGCACCTGCTCGGTCTACACACAGAACATGGCATACGGTGTGCGGCCGCCGCACCTCGGCGAGTGGCTGATCAACCTGGGCGAGGCCGCGGAATACATGTTCGACCACAACATCTTCCAGGAGAACCTGGTCGGTGTGGACTACTGCGAGAAGATGGTCTCCGAGACCAATCCGAGCGTGCTCGCCAAGGCGGAGAACACCCAGGCGCCGCAGGCCGACGCGCACGGCTACCGGACGATCGCCGACATCATGCGAGCGCTCAACCCGTTCACCGGCGACTTCTACCGGGAGGCGTTGCAGGTCAGCCGGTGGACGCGGGAGATGTTCTGCCTCATGGAGGGCCGGCACGTCCATCCGTCCACGCTGTATCCCGGTGGAATCGGTACCACCGCAACAGTTCAGCTGATGACCGACTACATGACCCGGCTGATGCGCTACGTCGAGTTCATGAAGAAGGTCGTGCCGATGCACGACGACCTCTTCGACTTCTTCTACGAGGCGCTGCCCGGTTACGACCAGGTGGGTCTGCGGCGCACACTGCTGGGCTGCTGGGGCTCGTTCCAGGATCCCGAGCATTGCAACTTCGCCTATAAGGACATGGAGAACTGGGGACGCAAGATGTTCGTCACGCCTGGCGTCGTCGTCGACGGCAAGCTCGTCACGACGTCCCTGGTCGACATCAACCTCGGCATCCGGATCTTGCTGGGCAGTTCGTATTACGACGACTGGACCGATCAGGAGATGTTCGTCAAGACCGACCCGCTGGGCAACCCGATTGATCGGCGCCATCCCTGGAATCAGCACACCAACCCCCACCCGCAGAAGCGGGACATGGAGGACAAGTACAGCTGGGTGATGTCACCGCGCTGGTTCGACGGCAAGGATAACTTGGCGCTGGACACCGGTGGCGGTCCGCTTGCCCGGCTGTGGGCGACCGCGCTGGCCAACCTGGTCGACATCGGCTACGTGAAGGCCACGGGTCGCAGCGTGCAGATCAATTTCCCGAAGACCGCCCTCAAGGGCCCGGTTTCGCTCGAGTGGAAGATCCCGCAGTACGGCAGCAACACGATCGAGCGCAACCGCGCCCGGACGTATTTCCAGGCCTATGCCGCAGCGTGCGCGCTGCATTTCGCGGAGAAAGCGCTCGTCGAGATCCGCGCGGGCCGGACCAAGACATGGGAGAAGTTCGAGGTGCCTGACGAAGGCATTGGGTGCGGGTTCACCGAGGCGGTGCGCGGCGTACTCAGCCACCACATGGTCATCCGCGACGGCAAGATCGCCAACTACCACCCGTATCCCCCGACACCGTGGAACGCGAGTCCGCGCGACAGTTACGGCACGCCGGGGCCGTATGAGGACGCGGTCCAGAGTCAGCCGATCTTCGAGGAGAACGATCGGGAGCACTTCAAGGGCATCGACATCATGCGCACGGTGCGCAGTTTCGATCCCTGCCTGCCCTGCGGGGTGCACATGTATCTGGGTGAAGGGAAGACCCTGGACTTACTGCATTCACCAACCCAATCCGCGACCGGGGAATAACGCATGGCCCCGCCCACACTGCCAGGCCAGGACGAAACCTCCGATGATGCGCAGTGGCGCTCGGCGGGCGATCGGATCCAGACGTTGCTCGACGCCAGCGCCGCTGGTGGCTCGGTTGCGCACGAGCGCGCCGAGCAGCTGGTCCGCGAGGTGACCGACCTCTACGGGGCCGGTCTGGAGCGGATCATGCGGATGGCGCTCGCCACCAATCCCGAACTGGCGGAGACCTTCACGCGCGATGACCTGGTGGCCAGCCTGCTCCTGGTGCACGGGCTGCACCCGCATACCGTCGAGCGCCGCGTCGCAGACGCGCTGGACAGTGTGCGCCCATACCTCGGCTCGCACGGCGGTGACGTGCACCTGCTCGAGGTTGACGGTGACCAGGACGGTTACACAGTGCGCCTGAAGTTCTCGGGCAGTTGCAAGAGCTGCCCATCGTCCGCGGTGACGTTGGAACTGGCCGTCGAGGATGCGGTACGCACGGCCGCGCCGGAAGTCTCGTCGATCGAAGTGGTGGCCGCGGAACCGCAACCCGATGCCAATGTCATTGCCGCGGATTCTCTGCTCAACCGCGTCCACGCCAACGGACACCGCCGCGCGGCGTGGCAACCAGTTCCCGAAGTGGCCGAACTCGCAGCCGGAGAGATCGGCGGGTTCCTGGTGGCGGGCATGACGACGCTGGCCTGCCGGGTCGGCGACGACTTCTACGCCTATCGGGATCGCTGCCCCGCTTGCGCGGAGTCACTGGCCGGCGCACAGCTCGCCGGTGCGGTGCTGCGATGTCCGCACTGTGACGCCGCATTCGACGTCGTGCACGCGGGCAGCGGCGTCAACGGCGACAGCACCGCTCACATGGACCCCATTCCCGTGCTGGTGCGTGACGGCGTGCTGGCGATGGCGGTCGCGGAAACTGTGGCGACATGACCGCAAGCGCCTTCGACGTTCTGTCTCGTATCCGCGCCAACCGGCAAGCGCCCGAGCCTGGCGATCGCTGCGAGATGTGTTCGGAGACCATCACCGACGAGCACCAGCACGTCGTGAACGTCGAAGGCAGACAACTGCTGTGCGTGTGTCGCGGCTGCTACCTGTTGTTCACCGACACACATGCCCAACTGCGCTACCGCGCCGTACCCGATCGCTACCTCGCGTTTCCGGACTTCGCGCTGGACCGTCGCCGATGGGAGGCGTTGCAGATCCCAGTCGGAGTGGCGTTCTTCTTTCGTAACTCCGCGCTGGACCGCATGGTGGCGTTCTACCCAGGACCGGCGGGCGCGACGGAGTCGGAGCTGGACATGGTGGCCTGGGACGACATCCGCGCCGCCGATCCGCGAGTGGACATGCTGGCCGACGACACCGAGGCGCTCTTGGTCCGCGTCCCCGACGACGACGCCGGGCCGCCCGATTGTCATCTGCTGCCCATCGACGCCTGTTATGAGTTCGTCGGCCGGTTGCGACTGCTGTGGCGTGGCTTCGACGGCGGCCAGGACGTGCGCACCTACATGGACGAATTCTTCTGCGCTATCGGCGATCGCAGCAAGTTGGTGTGCGATGACCGGCGAGCGAGTAGCGAAGCGGATCGCGCATGACCGAGGTGACGTTCGCAGTACTCGACGTGGCGCCCGAACCCTACGCGGTGACACCGATTCTCATCGCCCGGGTGGGCGTCGACGCCGTCGGTGACGAACCGGTACACGCAATCGCGTTGCGATGTCAGGTCCGAATCGACCCGCTGCGTCGCGGATACACAGACGCTGAAGCCGACGGACTCGTCGATCTGTTCGGCCCGCGTGAACGCTGGGGTTCGACGCAGCACACGTTCCTGTGGCAGCACGCCGCCGCCATGGTGCCCGGCTTCAGCGGGGCGACACAGGTCGACCTCCCGCTGCAATGCACTTACGACTTCGAAGTGGCCTCGGCCAAGTATCTGCACGCTCTGCACGGCGGAACCGTTCCGTTGCAGTTCCTTTTCAGCGGAACGATCTTCGCACAAGGCTCGCGCAGCTTCTCCGTGCAGCAAGTGCCGTGGGATCGCGAGGACCGCTACGACATGCCGGTCTCGGTATGGCGCAATCTGATCCAGCAGCACTTCCCCAACACCGGATGGCTGCGGCTTCATCGCGACACTATCGAAACACTCGCGACCTACCGGTCCGGGCGCGGCCTGCTGTCGAACGATGATGCGATCACCTCCCTGCTTACCTCAGTCACCGCCTCCGGAGATGTCCGATGACCGCGACCTGGGACCGGGCCCGCGCCGTTGCCGACGCGGTCCTGTATGAGGGCTACCTTCTGTACCCTTACCGGGCGAATTCGCGAAAGAACCAGTCCCGCTGGCAGTTCGGGGTGCTCGGGCCGCGCGGAGCCGAGGCCGCCGGGATCGGCGAGAACGACACGCTTTCGGCGCAGGTGCTTGTGCAACCGCACGACGTCGCGGCGGTATCTGGCGTGGTGCGATTCCTGCAGTTGCAGCATCGCGGCGCGGAACGCGCCCTCGGTGACGGCTCGTTCGAACCGGTCGACGAACTGGTCGCGGGTGCGCGTTCGTGGCTGAGTTGGGACGAGGCCGTGGCACGGGAAGTCCCATTCGGGCCGTCCGACCTCACCAAACTCCCACAGCAGTACGCAATTCCGATCGCCGTCGGCGGCGGCAGCGATGTCGAGATCATCGATGGCGGGAGGCTGGTTCGCACCCGGCGCACGATTCACGCCGAGCTCACCATCGTCGCCGAACAGGTCGACAGGCTTGTTCGCCTCACGGTCTCGGTACGCAACAGCGCTGCGCCCGTGGCGGACAAGGACGACGCGATCGCCCTGTCGTTGATCGGCACCCACCTGATTGCCGAAGTCGTGGACGGCGAATTCGTATCGCTGCTCGAACCCCCGGCCTCGGCGGTCGAGTCAGCCGCCAAATGCCGCCAGCACCGGTGCTTCCCGGTGCTCGCCGGCCCTCCTGGTGATCGCGACTTGGTGCTTGTCTCCCCCATCATCCTGTACGACCATCCCGAGATCGCCGAACAGAGCAAAGGCGCGCTCTACGACTCCACCGAGATCGACGAGATCCTCACCCTGCGGGTGATGACGATGACCGACGAGGAGAAGGCCCAGGCCCGCGCCACCGATCCGCGCGCAGCACAAATCATCGACCGATGCGACTCGATGTCACCGGAGGCGATGCTGAACCTGCACGGCGTACTTCGCAATCCGCACGCATCCGGTGATGCACCCGGGCTGATACCGGAAATCCCTGAGGGCGTCGAATGGTGGGACCCGCTGGCCGACACCGCCGTCCGCCCCGACACCGACGCAGTACTTGTCAACGGCGTCTGCATCACCAGGGGCAGTCGGGTCCGGCTGCGGCCGTCACGCCGAGCCGATGCCCAGGATCTGTTCTTCGCGGACAGAATCGCGCGGGTCACCTCGGTGCATGAGGACGTCGACGGCGATCAGCATGTCGGCGTTGTGCTCGAGGACGATCCGGCCGCCGACCTGCACGACTGGTATGGCCGCTATCTGTACTTCGCACCGGACGAAATCGAACCACTCAGAGAAGGGAATCCAACATGCAAGCAGTAGGTGTGACAGCAACGGTCATCGCGGGCGTTGTTGTGCTCGGCGCACTCTACGTCGGCATCCGAGCCGTGCCCGATATGCGCCGGTACATGAAGATCCGCCGGATGTAAGGGGAATCCATCACGTCTGAAATCCTGGTAGCCGGGATCGGCAACATCTTCCTCGGTGACGACGGGTTCGGACCCGAGGTGATGCGCCACGTCCCACCGCGCCTCGCTGACTCACGAGTCCGGTTGCAGGACTACGGAATCCGGGGCATGCACCTAGCCTACGATCTCCTGGAAGGCTGCCGGACACTGGTGCTCGTCGACGCTCTGCCAAGCCGCGGAGCGCCAGGCACCGTGCATGTCTTCGAGGCCGACCACGAGACACTGTCGTCCGCCTCAGGACTGGATGCCCACGCGATGGATCCCGTCGCGCTGTTCGCGAGCCTCAACGCGTTGGGCGGCGCGCCGCCGTACACCGTCGTCGTCGGTTGCGAGGTCGAGAGCGTCGAGGAGAGAATGGGGCTATCCGGCCCCGTCGCGGCAGCCATTCCCAACGCGGTGCGATGCATCGAGGACGTTGTGGCGCAGCTTCTCACACCGGTTGCGAAAGGCTGAACCATGTGTTTGGGCATCCCGGGACAGGTCGTGAGAATGCTGGAAGGCTACGGCGACCAGCTCGCGCTCGTCGACGTCGCGGGCCAATATCGCAAGGTCAACGTCGGCATGTTGGCCGAAGAGAGCTTCGGGCCCGGCGACTGGGTGATCATCCACATGGGCTTCGTCGTCGAGAAGACCGACAAGGCCGGTGCCGACGCGGCGATGGCAGGCCTCGAATTGATGGGCCGCGGAAGCGAGGCAAGCCGAGCGACGCGACTCGCGAGCCGCGAGGATTCGCCATGACCCGTTGTCGCCTACAGGTCTGCGTACGCGGCGTCGTTCAGGGCGTCGGATTCCGCCCGTTCGCGTACACCAACGCTGTCGCCCTCGGGCTTTCCGGTTCGGTGTGCAACGACACGTCGGGCGCGGTGATCGAAGTCGAGGGCGACCGAGGCGACATCGACGAGTTTCTGAGTCGCCTCGATGAGGCCGCACCACCCCTTGCGGTCATCGACGCCGTTGCAACGCAGCCGATTCCACTTCTGGGCGGCACCGGATTCACCATCGCCGACTCCTCACGATCGGGCGGTGCCCGCACGCTGGTCTCCCCCGACGTCGCGATGTGCACCGCATGCGCCGCCGAACAACGCGACCCCGCCAACCGCCGCTACCGGCACGCCTTCGTCAACTGCACCAACTGTGGCCCGCGCTTCACGATCATCGCCTCGCTGCCCTATGACCGGGCCTCCACCACGATGGCGGGCTTCGCGATGTGCACCGACTGCGCCCGCGAGTACGCCGATCCCGCGGACCGGCGCTTCCACGCGCAGCCCGTCTGCTGCCCGAACTGCGGTCCCACCCTGCGCTACCGGGACGTCAGCGGACAGGTAACCGAGGGCGATGCGGGATTGCACATTGCGCGCACGCTGCTGAATGCGGGTGGCGTGCTCGCGGTCAAGGGCATCGGCGGTTACCACCTCGCCTGCAACGCCGCCGACGAGCACGCCGTTGCCGAACTGCGTCGGCGGAAGCGCCGGGGTGACAAGCCATTCGCTGTGATGGTGCCCGACGTGACCGCTGCCCGCGCCATCGCGATCGTCGACGATGCTTCCGCGCGCCTGCTGTCAGGCCCTCAGCGACCGATCGTGCTGATGCCGCGGCGGCCCGGCGCTTCGATCGCCAATGCCGTCGCCCCGCACAATCCCGACCTCGGTGTCATGACCGCCTACACGCCGCTGCACGCGCTCCTGTTCGGATTGGCTGACGACGAACCGGGGCCGACGGTGTTGGTGATGACTTCCGGCAACCTCGGCGGTGAACCGATCTGCTTCACCGACGACGATGCACTCGAGCGACTTTCGCGCCTGGCCGACGGCTGGTTGATGCACAACAGGGACATCCTGGTCCCGTGCGACGACTCGGTGGTGCGCGTGGTTTGCGTCGGCGGAGCCGACAATCGTGGCGAGAGCGCCGAGCTGCCGATCCG